>JAJRWN010000087.1 GCA_024276745.1 Bacteroidota bacterium | reverse complement strand
CATGAATGGCTATTGGCGAGCAGCTAATTATCTTTCGGTAGGGCAAATCTATCTGATGGATAATCCATTATTAAAGCAACCATTACAATTGGAACATGTTAAACCAAGGTTGTTAGGACACTGGGGGACCACACCAGGTCTTAACTTTATTTATGTTCATTTTAATCGGGTTATCAACAATCGTGATCTGAATGTTATTTATATTACTGGACCGGGGCATGGTGGGCCGGGACTAGTGGCCAATACCTATCTGGAAGGAACCTACAGTGAAGTCTATCCAAATGTTTCCCAGGATGAAGCAGGAATGAAACGGTTGTTTAAACAGTTTTCGTTTCCTGGCGGTATTCCCAGCCACGTGGCGCCAGAAACTCCTGGGTCCATTCATGAAGGTGGAGAATTAGGTTATTCTCTTTCCCATGCTTTTGGCGCAGTTTTTGATAACCCTGACTTGATTGCCTGTTGTGTGGTTGGTGATGGCGAAGCAGAAACCGGTCCTCTGGCAACCGCTTGGCATAGCAACAAATTCTTAAATCCTGAACGAGACGGTGCGGTCTTGCCTATTTTGCATCTTAATGGCTATAAGATTGCCAATCCGACGGTACTTGCTAGAATCGATAATGAAGAATTGGCTTCCTTGTTTGTTGGTTATGGTTATAAGCCTTATTTTGTTGAAGGGGATGATCCGGAACAAGTCCATCAGCAAATGGCCAAAACGTTGGATACTGTTCTGGATGAAATCAAGGCTATTCAGCAACAAGCCAGACAAAGTGGATTTGCTAGTCGGCCAATCTGGCCAATGATTATTTTTCGTACGCCAAAGGGCTGGACTGGTCCAAAGAATGTCGATGGATTAGCTATCGAAAATACTTTTCGGTCACATCAAGTTCCACTGTCTGGTCTGAAAGATAATCCGGAGCATTTGCAATTACTCGAGCAATGGTTATTAAGCTACAAGCCGAATGAGTTATTTGATGAAAAGGGTAAGTTGCGTAGCGAGCTTGCTGAACTGGCACCGAAGGATGATCGGCGTATGGGTGCTAATCCACATGCCAATGGGGGAGTATTACTTAAAGCGCTTCGTATGCCCAATTTTCGGGATTATGCAGTAGAGATAGGACGACCTGCAACAGAGATTGCAGAAGCTACCCGGGTGATGGGCTGTTTTCTTCGTGATATTATGCAAGCTAATCTGGGCAGTCATAATTTCCGTGTGATGGGGCCGGATGAAACTGCTTCCAATCGACTGTCAGCCTTGTTCGAGGTAACTGATAGGACATTTACTGCAACTACCATTGATATTGATGACCACTTATCAGCAAATGGACGAGTAATGGAGGTGCTTAGTGAACATCAATGTCAAGGTTGGCTGGAAGGTTATTTATTAACAGGTCGCCATGGTTTATTTTCCTGTTATGAAGCTTTTATTCATATTGTTGACTCCATGTTTAACCAACATGCAAAATGGTTAAAAGTCACGAAAGAAATCCCCTGGCGCAGACCGATTGCCTCTCTTAATTATTTGCTGACATCCCATGTCTGGAGGCAGGATCACAATGGCTTTAGCCATCAGGACCCAGGGTTTATTGACCATGTTGTCAACAAAAAGTCAGATATTATTCAGGTTTTTTTGCCGCCTGATGCCAACACCCTGCTATGGGTGACCGACCACTGTTTGCGTAGCCGCGATAAAATCAATGTTATCGTTGCCGGCAAACAGCCGGAACTACAATATTTGTCAATGGATGCTGCCATTAAACATTGTACGGCGGGTATTGGAATCTGGGAATGGGCTAGTAATGATCAACATTGTGAGCCGGATGTCATTATGGCATGTGCGGGCGATGTACCGACATTGGAAACGCTGGCGGCTGCATCAATTTTATATCAATATTTTCCGGATTTGAAAGTTCGGGTGGTCAATATTGTTAACTTGATGACTTTACAGCCTGCAAGCGAACACCCAGATGGTTTGTCTGACCGGGATTTTGATTCAATTTTTACTCAGAACAAACCGATAATTTTTGCTTTTCATGGGTATCCATGGCTTATTCATCGGTTGACGTATCGCAGAACCAATCATCAAAACCTTCATGTCAGAGGCTATAAAGAAGAGGGGACCACAACCACACCATTTGATATGGTGGTTTTGAATGAACTTGATCGATTCCATTTGGTCATTGATGTTATAGATCGGGTGGAAAAATTACAAATGACTGGTGCGCACATCAAACAGACTATGCAAAATCTGTTAGTCGAACATAAAGAATACATTACCCGGTTTGGAGAAGATAAACCGGAAATACGAAACTGGGTGTGGCCGTCAGAAATAATGAATCATTAGTTAGCCTGTAAATCCTCCTTAGAACCTGTTCAAGATCGTTACGAGCCGCTGTCAGTTGTGTGCGGACGGAGCGCAGAAACCGGAGTTTACATGGAGTAAATGAGGATTTCGAGCACCGCCCAAGCGCAAATGGCAGTGGCGCAGTAGATCTTGAACAGGT
>JAJRWN010000086.1 GCA_024276745.1 Bacteroidota bacterium | reverse complement strand
ATGCACCGGCTCCGGCAGAAGATTCTTTGCTCTTGTATCAAAATCCAACCGGCCTTTCAGTAACTGAAAAGGAGAAAAATGGCCTTTCCATTTACCCCAACCCCGGCTCCGGCATCATTCAAATAAGCCTGCCAGCGGTTCAGGGTGAGGTCACATTCAGGCTGTATAATGCCCTTGGTCAGGCCGTGTTGGAGCAGCAAATTCCAGCCGTCAGCGGCCGGCTAAACCTGAACCTCAGTATGCTGCCACGGGGCTGGTATGTACTTCGCTTGCAAACAAAGGAAGGGGTGTTTTCGGGTAAAGTGATGCTGGAATAAATACCAAATGTTTGATAAAGTTCAAAAACCAATTTTTAAACCTTTTAGGGCTTTTAAGATAGTTTCTGCTCGGTGGATAATACCTTTAAAAGTATAAAAGCATGAAAACATTACCCTTTATTCCCAATCTTTTCCCAGTCCCTGCCGGATAAGTTGCGGTTCATCACCGGTGAGGTCAATAATCGTTGAAGGCACATTGCCACCCGGGCCGCAGCCTATCACCATATCAACATCATTGTGATGGATTTTATAAATCTCTTCAGGATCGGTCAGGTAATCAACAATTTTATCACGGGCGTGCAAGGATGTACTGAGGAAAGGATGATCGAGTTGCTCTGATAATAAACGGGTAAAAGGATGTTCCGGGATTCTCACACCGACTGTAGCCATTTTCTGTCCCAGGCATTTTGATACTTCTTTATTGGCGGCAAGGATAAAAGTATAAGGCCCCGGTAAATAGCGGTTAAGTAAGCGGAAAGTATGGCGGTCGAACTGCTTTGTAAAAGATGATATCATTTGTATATCGCGGCAAATCAGGGTAAATCTTGCTTTCTTTGGATTGAGTTCTTTGAGCCGGATAATCTGCTGAATACCCTGCTTACTTGGCAAAAGACATCCATAGGCATAGACTGTATCGGTAGGATAAATCATGAGTTTATCCTGCCTGAGCAAGTCCACAATCTGTTTCACCTTTCTGATTTCGGGTGATTGAGCGTGTAGTTCAAAATACATGAAAGAAAGTAAATTATGCTCAGTTTACAGCAGCACTGACTAATTCGGCTGCTTCGCGAAGCAAAATTGCTGATTCTACTTCAAGGCCGGATTCATCAATCATTTTTTTGGCAATTTCGGCATTGGTACCTTGCAGCCTAACGATAATCGGGATATTGATTTCTCCGATATTTTTATAAGCATCAATGACCCCTTGCGCAACGCGGTCACAGCGCACAATACCGCCAAAAATATTCACAAGAATAGCTTTAACATTTTCTTCTTTCATAATAAGGCGAAAACCGGCTTCAACCGTTTCGGCACTGGCGGTGCCGCCTACATCGAGAAAATTTGCCGGTGAACCACCTGCCAGTTTTATCATATCCATGGTTGCCATGGCCAATCCGGCTCCATTCACCATGCATCCTACATTGCCATCGAGCTTGATAAAATTCAAATTATATTCACTGGCTTCCACTTCGGCAGGGTCTTCCTCGCTTTTATCGCGCATATCAGCAATATCTTTATGGCGAAACAATGCACTGTTATCGATATTGAATTTTGCATCAACGGCAATAATTTTTTCATCAGAAGTTTTAAGCACCGGATTGATTTCCAGCATACTGGCATCACAAGCCAGATAAGCTTTATACAGGCTACCAACAAAACGAAGCATATTTTTGAAGGCAATACCCGACAGACCCAAATTAAACGCAATTCTGCGCGCCTGAAAAGGCATCAGGCCGACCTTAGGGCTAACGTATTCTTTAAAAATCATTTCCGGAGTTTTGTCGGCAACTTCTTCAATTTCCATTCCTCCTTCCGTGGAATACATAATCACATTCCGGCCACTTTCACGATCCATGAGAATGCTCATGTAAAACTCCTCGGTCTCATGGTCACCGGGATAATAAACATCCTGAGCAATCAATATTTTATTGACTTTCTTCCCTTGCGGACCGGTTTGCTTGGTCACCAGGTTCATCCCCAATATCTGCCCGGCAATGGTCTTTAATTCATCCATTCCTTTTGCCAGTTTCACCCCACCGCCTTTTCCCCGGCCACCGGCATGAATTTGTGCTTTTATGACATACCATTTTGTACCGGTTTCTTTTGTTAACTGATGTGCGGCACGGATAGCCTCTTCAACAGAATCGACCGCAATTCCTTCCTGGATATTTACACCATTTTGTTTTAATATTGACTTCCCCTGATATTCGTGTATGTTCATGATATTATTTTAAAGGAGCTGCTAAATTAACATGAATCGAACGATTGTGAAAGCAAATACAAATATTTTAAGGGAAGCAGCAGGCCGGAATATTTTTTACATTTGCATTTATACTTTTAAAATATGATCAGGGTAAAGGATATTCATAAATCTTACGGAAAGCTGGAGGTATTAAAAGGCATCAACTTGCATATTGAAAAAGCCTCTGTAGTAGGTTTGGTTGGTGCTTCGGGTGCAGGAAAAAGCACTTTGTTGCATATCATTGGAACCCTTGATTATTCCGATAAAGGCGGTGTATGGATCAATGAGCAGGATATTTCGAAACTCAAGCCTGTTGCACTTGCACGCTTGCGCAATAAGCACATAGGATTTGTCTTTCAGTTTCATCATTTATTACCTGAATTTACGGCTATAGAAAATATCTGCATTCCTGCTTTTATTGGTGGTGCCGGACGAAAAGAAACCATGAAGAGAGCCGAAGAATTGCTTGATTTTTTCAATATCCGCGACCGGGCAGAACATAAACCCAATGAACTGTCGGGAGGCGAACAGCAAAGAGTTGCTGTGGCCAGGGCTTTAATAAACCGCCCCGATATTATTTTGGCCGATGAACCCAGTGGGAATCTTGATTCTGCCAATGCCGAAGAATTGCATCGTTTGTTTTTCTCCTTACGCGATCAGTATCAACAAACTTTTTTGATTGCCACCCACAACGAACAATTAGCCGGTATGACAGATCATATCCTGCGAATTAAAGACGGTAAGATTGTTGCCTGATTGATTTTATTCTTTTACAAACGGCATGACTTTATTAAAGGCTCCACTTTCAATTTTTACATAGTAAATGCCTGAGGCTAATGTGGAAGTATTGATGCTGATTGTTCGATCATTGCCGTTCCATGATTTTTCCAATATTATTTGACCGAGTGTATTCAATATCCTGACCCTTCCATGTGTATTCTTTCTACTATCTAGCCTTATATTCAATTGATTGCTAAAAGGATTGGGATATACTTTAACTTCAGGATACAGATAATCTGATACTTTAATTTTTATGGTTCCAAGCACATACTGGTCACCATCAAGGTCTTTCTGCCAAAGTCTGTAATACTGATTATCCACCCCTTGATTTTTATCAATAAACTGATACTGATGTTCACCGGTATTTGAATAATCTATTTCAGCATTTACTGTTCCTACGATACTAAAATGAATTCCGTCTTCAGACCCTTCAATCAGATAAGCATCTAATTGTGATTCCTGAGCAGTATACCATTCAATCAGATTATTGCCGTTGTTCAGTTGTTCACCTTTCAAGCTGATTAATTGTACGGGCAATAGTGCAGTAGCCGATAATGACAGATTATCGATAAACAGATTATTACCATAGTCATTCACTGAAATAAATTTGAGCCGGATGCTATTGCCGATATACGATGACAGGTCAACGGTTTCGTTGCGCCAATCGCCAGAAGAAGAAGGAAACCAGGATGAAGTTTGATTATTGACGGTTTTTAAAGTACTTCCGCTTTTATTATATACCGGACTCGACCAGGTAGCTCCACAATCGCTTGATACCACTACTTTCAATCCATCGCTTGTAGAATTATCATATCGTGCATAAGCTACATCGAAAGTAAGGGTAGCACTTGCTGAGCCCGTAAGGTCAATAACCGGAGTCACAAGTCCGTCTTCTTGTGCTGAGGGTGAACTGTAAAAATAGAAATACAGAAAAACGGCCGAGGTCACCGAGCCGGTACTCCCGCTTATATGGCTGATTTCCCGCCAGGTGAAACAATCATTAGCATTGTTCAAAACGGTAAAATTGCCGGGCGTAAAATATTTGCCATCAAAATTCTCGGTCCAGGTAGTAGCAGCACCGTTTGTAAATTCAAAAGCAGCCTGATAAGCCGTATCATTTGAGCTATTGGCATCGCTATTCCCATTTGGATTGGCTGTCCATGCATCAAAAGTATGTGTACCGGAAGAGACTGTTATTGTTGGAAGTGAAATAGAAACAGTGTCTCCGGTACTTAATGCGCTACCCGACCACGAATAGCTGGAAACTGTACCGGCATCCACTTTATATTTGATAGTAGCCGAACTAAGATTTGCCGTGCCGTAATTCTTAAGCAATACTTTTGGGGTGATGGTGGCATTGCAATAATCAATTATCGGATTGATAATAGCGGCAATACCGGCATCGTCACTTAGCGGAGTGCTTAGTGCAGGGGAAGTCAGCAAAGAATTTCTTCTCGGGCAAGTTTCCAAAACCGTTCTCATCCGGGTATCCTGATCTTTTGTAAAAATATTCATGCAAGCATCATCGGTATAATCCATATAGTTTTCAATCATATCGGTACTGCTGCAAGAAGTAGTTCCGGTAGGGCAACCGAAATTAGCGGCACCTGCTTCGGGTGTATCGCCACAAAAGTCATCAACCCCGCAAGCTCCATCGCCCCAGATATGGCGCAAACCCAGCCAATGCCCTACTTCGTGGGTAGCCGTTCTGCCTTTATCGTAAGGAGCCGTAAGGACCGGAAAAGTACCTTTATCCGTAGAGCCGAAGGTTTGATAATCAATAACGACACCATCGGTATTGGCATTACCTTCGTTGCAATTAAAACCGGCCAGAGATGAATATCCGGGAAATTGCGCATAACCCAATATTCCACCACTGATATCTACCACCCAAAGGTTGAAGTACTCATCAGGATTCCAATAAGAAGCGGGTTTTATGGTAGCGTCAATATAAGAAGTAGAGTAAGGAGGACCCGACCATCCCATACTGTTTCTGTCAATCCGGTCAACCCCGTTTGAAGAAGCACCGGAACTGGTTCTTTTAGCCAAAACAAATTCAATTTTTGTATCGCATCCGTTGCTATTTGAATTATATCCGGGTGTACCGTTTTTCCTACGGTAATCTTCATTAAGTACATCAATTTGAGACTGCACCTGAGCCAGGCTGATATTGCTACCGGTGCCAATACTTTCGCCATTGTGTACCACATGAACCACTACCGGAATCAAATATACATCTCCTTGAAACCGGTGGTTTTTACGAGCAGATTGAATATGCTTCTGAAGTTGATGTTCGAAATCATCGAGGCTTTCCAAACGCGGATGTTCCGAACGCATGATACTATCGGCTTCCATGGTAAAACAACGGACCGGTAGCTTTTGTCCCCATAGATTTGAAGGAAAAATACTCAGTGCAAACAAACAAAATATACTGCAGCATCTGATGATGCCTGATTTATTTCTGCTAAACATTTCGGGTAGATTAATCGCAAAAACTGAGCACTTCTACGGAAGAAAAGTCAAAGTGTTATATGCACAGTAAAATCAGGAATCCAGCGTAATCAGCAGGTTGATATTGGTATAATTCAAATTAAACCGTTCACCGATATGCTGATTGGTAAGGCAGCCTTTAAAAAGATAAACACCATTCCGGGCATGCATCACTTCGCGCAAATAATTTTCTACGCCACCTGTTTCGCTGATTGTTGTTAAAATAGGTTGCAAAATATTGTTGATAGAGGTAGAAGCCGAATTAGGTACTCTGGAGGGGATATTGGGCACACAATAATGAATGACATCGTGTTTTCGAAAAACCGGATGATCGTGAGTAGTCAATTCAGAGGTTTCAAAACATCCTCCCTGATCGATACTCACATCGATAATCACGGAACCCGGTTTCATTTTAGCGACCATATGTTCGGGAACAATCATTGGAGTACGACCACCTGAGGAATGCACGGCACCAATGGCAAGATCGGCTGAAGTCAGTTCATTTTCCAGGCTTTCGGGATTAAACACAGAGGTAAACAAGCGGGTACCCAAGTGATTTTGCACCCGCATCAGTTTATACAAATTATTATCAAACAGCTTAACATTTGCACCTAATCCCATAGCAGCGCGTGCTGCAAACTCACCCACAATACCGGCTCCAAGGATAACTACCTTAGAAGAAGGAACTCCCGTAATACCACCCAATAAAATTCCTTTACCATTAAATTGCTTGCTTAAATAATTGGAAGCAATCATGATAGAGGTACTACCGGCAATTTCACTCATAGAACGGACGATAGGAAAAGAACCTGAAGCATCTTTAATGTATTCAAAAGCCAGAGCTGTAACTTTTTTCTTAATCATGCCTTTAATAACGGCAGCATCAAGTGTGGGAAATTGCAATGGGCTGATAATAATCTGGTCAAACTGAAGCAAAGGGATATCATCAGTTTCGGGTGGAGTAACTTTCAGTAGAATATGTGCTTTGTAAATTTTTTCCCGGTCGTCAGTTATTTCGGCACCGGCTTCGGAATAATCGTGGTCAGAAAATGAAGCTTCCAAACCGGCTTCCCGTTCAATCACTACTTTATGTCCTCTATTTACAAAATTAGCCACACCGGCCGGAGTAAGCGGAACCCTTCTTTCGAGATGGGTCGAATCTTTAGGAATTCCGATGTATAAAGGAGATGATTTTTTAGCAATCAGAGCAGGTTTTTCTAAAGTATGAAAAGCCATTTTGGTTTCAAATTGCGACATTCCCGATTTCTCTGTTTTACTCATTGCAACTGATTTCTATGATTCTTTTATTAGGACTGTACATTTTCATATTAATCATTACGGTATCCTCAGGCAGTAAAGCTTTAATCATTTCAGGCCATTCGATAAAACAATAATGGCGTCCATCAATATATTCTTCAATACCTGCTTCAATCGCTTCCTCAATACCTGAAAGCCTGTATAAATCTACGTGATAAATTTCTTCTTTTGCTAAATAAACATGAGCAATTGCATAAGTAGGACTGGATAATTGTTCATTGAGCCCTAGATTTTTGCAAATTAGTTTGATAAAAGTAGTTTTCCCTGCTCCTAAATCTCCGGAAAAAGCAAAAACCCTTTGATCCGGAAAAAGATGTAGAATTTCTTCACTCAATTTTTCCAAACCGGACAAATCAACCTTGTCAAATACTTTTTTCATCTTATTTCGGACGCAAAACTATAAAAGGAATCAGCATTTCTTCCATAGAAATACCTCCGTGCTGAAAGGTATTATCAAAATACTTAACAAAATGATTATAATTATTGTGATAGACAAAATAGCGATCTTCTTTAGCAAAAATGTATTTTGAACTGATATGTTGACGTGGAAGCTTAATGCTTTCAGGTTTATTTACTTCAAACACATCTTTATGTTCATACCGTAAATTTTTACCGGTTTTATAACGCAGGTTGGTACTGGTATTTCTATCGCCAACAACTTTTGAAGGAGTTCCAACGCGAATGGTTCCATGATCGGTAGTAATAATAACCCGTACATTTTTTTCAGCCAGTTTTTTTAAAGCTGCCCATAAAGGAGAGTGCTTAAACCAGCTTTGTGTAATAGAGCGATAGGCAGCTTCATCGTTGGCCAATTCGCGCACAATGCCTTTTTCGGTTCGTGCATGCGACATGGTATCGACAAAATTATAAACAATAACATTGAGATTATTTTGCAAATAGTTAGATACCTGATGTTCAAATTCAAGACCGGCATCATAATGCGTAATTTTCACGTATTTATGTTTAAGAGTAAGCCGGTTTCTTGCCAGAAGATCGGCCAGGAGTTGTTCTTCATATCTGTTTTTACCCTCGTCTTCATCATCAAAAATCCAATATTTTGGAAATTGATGTTGGATATCCAAAGGCATCATACCCGAAAATATGGCATTACGGCTATACTGTGTACAAGTAGGCAAAATGCTGAATAACAAATCTTCCTGTTCGCTTCGGTAAAGGGTAGCAATCAAAGGTTCGATAATCCGCCACTGGTCGTAGCGAAGGTTATCAATTAAAAAGAGAAAAGTTGGTTTATCAGAACCCAGCAAAGGGATTACATTTTTTTGCATAAGGGTATGCGACATGACCGGAGCATCAATCTGCTTGTTGATCCATGCTTCATAATTTCTAATAATAAATTTGCAAAACTCCTTGTTGGCTTCAGATTTTTGCATGGCAAACACTTCGTTCATTTGCCCGGTTTCCGATTCTATCAGGTTAAGCTCCCAATAGACGAGTTTTTTATAAATATCTACCCAACCGGTAAAATCTTGTTCTTCCTGGATAGCCATAAATATTTTCTGAAATTCCTGTTGATAGGCTGTAGCTGTTTTTTCCTGAACAAGTCTTTTGTTATCAATTATTTTTTTTATGGTCAGCAATATCTGCTGTGGTTTTACCGGCTTAATCAAATAATCGGTAATCTGACCGCCAATAGCCTCATCCATGATGTTTTCTTCTTCACTTTTAGTAATCATTACGGTAGGAAGATTAGGCTGTGCTGCTTTTATCATTCCCAGTGTTTCCAATCCGGATAATCCCGGCATATTTTCATCCAGAAAAACAATATCGAAAATTTCGTCTTTACATCTTTCAACAGCATCGCGACCATTGGTGGCTTGTTTTATGTGGTAACCTTTGTTTTCGAGAAACATGACCAAAGATTGCAGCAAGTCAATCTCATCATCTACCCAGAGTATGCTTATCGGGCTCATATTTTTAAATTAAATTTGCACTAAATTAAAGTTTAATCTGTCGATTTTTCTTGAAATCATAATCTATCTATGAAGATTAGTAAGATAATCAACGACCCGGTTTACGGATTTGTTACCATACCCGACCAATTAATCATCAGCTTGATTGAACACCCCTATTTTCAACGATTAAGGCGCATTAAACAATTGGGATTAAGCCACATGGTTTATCCGGGAGCTCATCATACCCGTTTTCATCATGCCATTGGGGCCATGCATCTGATGGATCAGGCTTTACACATCCTGGAACAAAAGGGTACAAAAATAAGCGAAGCCGAAAAACAAGGTGCACTGGCAGCCATTCTTTTGCACGACATTGGCCACGGCCCCTTTAGTCATGCACTTGAACATTCCATTGTTCGAGTATCTCACGAGAAAATATCACGATGGGTAATACATGTTTTAAATAAAGAGCTTAATGGTCAACTGGATATGGCCATTCAAATATTTGAAAATAAATATCCCCGGGAATTTTTTCATCAGTTGGTATCAAGCCAGCTGGATGTTGACCGGCTTGATTATTTAATGCGCGATAGTTTTTATACCGGTGTCAGCGAAGGAGTCATTGCCTATAGCCGGATTATTAAAATGATGAATTGCAAAGACGATAAGTTGGTCATTGAACAAAAAGCTATTTATTCGATTGAAAAATTTTTAATTTCCCGCAGATTGATGTATTGGCAGGTTTACCTGCACAAAACCGTTTTGGCAGCCGAACATATGCTGATGCTGGCCTTTCTCAGAGCCCGCGAATTATATGCCCGTGGCGATGATTTGCAGGCAAGTCCCGCATTGATGACCTTTCTGAAAGATGAAAGCATTGAGAAACGCTTTTTTCAAGATAAAAGTATGCTCTATGCCTTTCTTTCTTTAGATGATTCCGATGTGTACAGCTCTTTAAAACAATGGCAAAACAATAAAGATTATATACTGCGTTTTTTATCAAAGGGTCTTATCAACCGGAAATTATTAAAAATCAGACTGAGAGAAAAAGCATATGATAAACGCTTAATTGAAAAACTAAGACAGACCTTGATGAGTCAGGAAAATATTGATAATAAAGCAGCTTCGTATCTTGTATTTCAAGCACTGACGAGCAATCATGCATACAACCTTCATGAAGAAAAAATCAACATAATAAATAAGGATGGTATCTTGTTTGATATCGACCAGGCATCTGAACAATTGAATTTTAGCTTTTTATCCAAACCTGTTGTCAAATCTTATCTTTGCTTTCCGGCATCATTAAAGAATATGATTGAAACCTACTTATGAAAATCAGTGTAACAGCAATAAGCAAGATGCTTGGAGGAAAACTCGAAAGCCATGGCGAAATAATGATAAGCCACCCGGCTAAAATTGAAGATGCCGGGGATGGTTCTATTAGTTTTTTAGCCAATCCGAAATACGAAAAACATGTAGCCTCCTGTAAGGCCTCGGCATTAATTGTTTCCAATAATTTTTCGCTTCAGCATGCAGCATCCATGGCCATCATCCGGGTAGAAGACCCCTATTTGGCATTTGCAAAAGTGCTTGAATTGTTTAGCATTAGCGATGAGCCTGCCAAAGGGATTGAAGACCCGGTATTCATACATCCGGAAGCAAAAATTGGGAAAGATGTTTATATTGGTGCCTTTTCGTATATAGGGAAAGGAGCCGTGATTGCTGACGGAGCGCTCATTTATCCTCAAAGCTATATTGGCCAACAGGTTCATATCGGCAAAAACAGCATTCTGTATGCAGGGGTAAAAGTGTATCATCATTGTCATATTGCAGAGCACTGCATCATACATTCGGGAGCTATCATCGGAGCTGACGGGTTTGGATTTGCACTTGGAGAAAATGATATGTTTTCAAAAATACCGCAAACCGGTCATGTGGTGATAGAAGAAAATGTAGAAATTGGAGCCAATACCTGCATCGACCGTGCAGTAATCGGTGCCACAAGAATCATGGCCAATGCAAAAATTGATAATTTGGTTCAAATTGCACATAATGTAGAAATTGGTCAAAATACAGCCATAGCCGCTTTAGCCGGAATATCGGGAAGTACAAAACTGGGGAATTCGTGTTTGGTAGGTGGGCAAGCAGGTTTTGCAGGTCATATCAGCATAGCAGATGGAACAAAAATAAATGCACAAAGTGCACTTATAAAATCTATTACCAAACCCGGAACCGCAGTCAGTGGCTCACCGGCTGTTCCATTCCGCGATAATTACCGGGCACTTGCCATACTCAACAGACTACCTGAATTGGAAAAAAGAATTAAAGAACTGGAGGCAAAATCGGGTAAATCTTGAAGATAGCATACCAACGTACGATAAATAAGGAAGCCCTTGTAAAAGGTATCGGATTGCATACAGGACAAACTGTGAGCATCAAATTGTTGCCCGGAAAAGCCAATTCAGGTTTTATATTCCAAAGAACTGATCTTCCTGAAAAACCCTGTATCAAAGCACTTACCGAAAATGTAGTATCTACAAATCGCGGCACCAGTATTGGAAAAGACGGAGTGATAATTTCGACCATTGAGCATTTGCTGGCTGCTTTTACCGGCCTGGGCATCGATAATGCGCGGATTGAAATAAACGGTGCAGAAGTTCCGATAATGGATGGCAGCTCAAAAGCATTCGTTGAAGCAATCGTAAAAGCCGGAATAAAAACCCTTGCTGTACCCAGACATTTTATAAAGCTTGAAAAGCGGGTTTTATATGAAAATACTGAAGAAAATACCTCTATTGAATATATTCCGGACGATGCTTATTCGCTGGAAGTAAAGATAGATTTCAATTCAACACAGATCGGGAATCAGCAAGCAACACTAACAGAAATTAATAACTTTGTAGATGAGATAGCCCCAAACCGGACTTTTTGTTTTTTGCATGAATTAGAGCAGCTAAGTAAATCCGATTTGATTAAAGGAGGCAGCCTGAGCAATGCCATTGTAATTGCAGAACGAACAGTACCGGATGAAGAGCTGAAACGATTAGCAAAGCTTTTTAATAAAGAAGAAGTAGCCGTGAGGCAGGAAGGTGTATTAAACAATACCAAACTTAATTTCCCCAATGAACCGGCACGCCATAAATTATTGGATGTTATCGGTGATTTGGCACTTATCGGCCGACCACTGATAGGTAAAATTATAGCAAACAGGCCCGGTCATGCCACAAATATTAATTTTGCAAAAAAGATACGACAGATGGTTCAAAACAAAACAAAAGCAAAAGCACCGGTTTATGACCCGGATATAAAGCCATTGCTCACAGTTGAACAAATACAAGGATATCTTCCCCACAGACATCCTTTTTTGCTGGTTGATAAAATTCTCACCCTGGATGAAAATGCCATTGTAGGTATTAAAAATATTACTTATGATGAATATTTTTTGAAAGGACATTTTCCCAATGAACCTGTTTTTCCGGGCGTATTAACCATAGAAGCTATGGCTCAAACGGGGGGT
>JAJRWN010000085.1 GCA_024276745.1 Bacteroidota bacterium | reverse complement strand
GGATAAAAACCCAAGTTTTCCAAGATTAATACCCATTATCGGTATATCGGAATCTCTTACCAGTGTTAAAGTATCCAATATGGTTCCATCGCCTCCCAGGCTAAAAATAAAATCTGCCTGATCTTTTATATCGTCATAACCGGAAAATAAAGGAATCCCTTCGAGATGCTTTATTTTTTTTACAAGATGAGCATAAAATCCATCGTGTATAAAACATTCCATGTCTCTTTTTCGCAATTCATCAAACAGATATTGCACAATTTGCGCTTTGCTGATATCCAGCAATCGACCATAAACGGCAACCTTCATGATTTTAGTTGTTAAAGTGCAAATATATGCCTTTTTCACCCATAGCATTAATAGCATAATAACAGGAAAATGAAAAATCGTAGTAGCTGAATATATCTATTCCTATTCCGGTCGAGTATTGCCAAGTATTGTTCAGTGAATTGTTTTGCTGCGAAAGCCTGTTGCTCACATAACCGGCATCGGCAAAAGCTACGAGGTATATATGAAATGGTATATGATCAAATGCTTTTAATACAATGAGTGGTCTTTCAATTTCAAAATTGAGTAATTCGAATCGAATGCTATTCTTTAACAGTATGTCGTTCCGGCCATCAATTACATATAATTCATAGCCTCGTACTAGCTTCTGTTTGTAGCCTAATCCATGCGCTAGTGAATAAGGTAGTTTTGAATTTGAAGTGATTCTGCTATAAAGTTCATTAGATAAAGACCATTTTGTTTTTATGGTTTTATACCGGGCTGCATAGGCTTTCCATTGGTGTATATATGTTTTGGATGATGCAGCATAAAAATGATAATCCACGCTGGCATACCAGCCGTTTAGTGGGTAAACGGTTCTGTCGCGATGATCTGTTGTCCATCTGACTCCAAGCGATAATAGTGATTCGCTTTTAGCTTCTGTTGTAAAAAAGTTAGGGTTTAGAGAAATAATGCTATCGCTAAGTGTCTCTTTACTGTAGCTTGTATTAAAAGTAAAAAAGCTGTATGGATTTGTTTGAAATAAGATTGAAAATCCGGCCTTTATGTATCTGTCGGTAATTTCAAATCCTCTGTAGAATTGTTGTTTGTTGTTTAGGGTTGCGTAGTTTATATCGTGGCTTTTTATTTGTGATAATTCAAAGCCGAGACCAATTTTCCGTGCCGGTGTCAAATATGGTGTTTCATAGCTTATCGATAATGTTTGGTTAAAACCTGCAAGTGCGCTTATTTTTAATTTATCTTGACGTCCTGTCAGATTATTATGATACAGATTGATACCATAAATAGTTCTCCGCCAGTCATGTCCATAATCTTGCCACCATTGGTTTATGTTTCGATCAGACAATTTTAAATAGGGTAGTGGAAATAAGTACCAGCGTTCTTCAACTTTGATATTGATTTCCAAACAATTGTTTTTCCAGGAGCTTACGCTTACACTTACTTCGTTAAAAAGTCTTGTCTTCAACACTTGTTCGCGCATGATTTCCAAAGCAGGAAAAATTTTGTCTATCCTTAAACTGTCTCCAGTTTTTATTGGAAGATATTTTTCAATAACCCAAATTTTGCTATGCTTAAAACCTGAATAATGGATAGCTGATATCTTTACATAGTCTGTTTGATGATAGGGATTATTTGCCGCTGATGATATGTTTGAGCATGGGTTTGCAAACATCAGTGCTGATAGCAGTAAGATATGCAGTATAAGGGTGTTCAAGTGTTCAGATAGTTCATCAATGAATCGTAGCGATCTTTCAAAAAATCATTCATATCCGATTTATGATAATAACCCGTAATGGTATAATTGAAGCGTTCGAAAGTAGCAATCACATCGCTGACATCAATCCGGTTTATTTTAAGAATAACTTCGAGTTTGGTTGAATCCCGATGATTGGTGGTGAATAGGGTAAGAATACTGGCATAACAGGATTCAACAATCCGGGCAATTTCAGATAATGAATAATCATTTATAGCCATTTGCAGTATGATAATGCCTCCGGGTTCACGAATGGAGGAGTAATTTGCAAAATTATCAAGCAAGGATTGCAGTGTAATCACACCCAGATAATTCTTGTCATCGTCACAAACCGGAATCAAACTGATTTTTAGTTCTTCGAAAAGACGTAGTGCATCCAGTAAATGTGCCGTTTGTTTTATGCAGGGTTTGGTGTATTTCAATGGATAATTACCAATCGGTTCATTCAAGTCATTCATATCCATTATGTTATCGTCAGAGATTAAACCCAGCAATTGGGTATTGTTTACAATCGGCAGGTGTCTTACAAGAAATTCATTCATCCAGTTCAGTGCCTGCTGACCGGTATCCGATGTTTTTAAAGGAGGTATGGAATCTGAAATTATTTCTCTGGCAATCATTGGTGATTATGGATATATTTTATTTAAAAATGATTCAAGGATTTGATTAAATTCATCGGGTTTTTCCATCATTGGAGCATGTCCGCAATGATTTAAACTTATCAATTCGGAATTTGGTAATAGTTTATGAAATTCTTCGCCTACAAAAAGTGGCGTTACTTTATCGTTTTTGCCCCAGATTAACAATACCGGTTTGTCAATTTCGCCCAGCCTGTTGCCTACGTTATGGCGGATGGCCGATTTAGCTGTTTTTAGCACTTTCAGGGCTTTCATTCTATCGTTTACTATACCAAATACTTCATCTATCAGTTCTTTAGTGGCTGTTTTGGGATCATAAAAAGTATCCTCGGTTTTCTTTTTGATATACTCGTAACTGCCCCTTTTGGGGAATGTGCTCCCCATTGCATTTTCAAACAATCCGGAACTTCCGGTAAGCAATATTGAATTGATTAAAGGTAAATTCTCAAGGGCAAAAAGTATGGCGATATGTCCTCCTAAAGAATTGCCGATAACATTTACACTTTTGTATTGTTTATGCTCTACAAACTCGTTTACATACTTGACTAAACCTGTTAAGTTGGCATTTAAAACCGGTAGTTCATAAATGGGCAACATCGGTATCACTACCTTATAGTCTTTTTTGAAATAATCAAAAAGTGGTTTAAAATTACTCAATGCTCCAAAGAGTCCGTGAAGCAATAGCAACACTTCTCCATCCCCCTCTTCAACGTATTTAAATCGTCCTTCTTTTTTTATTTGAATTTCCATAATGATCCATTTTGAAGCTGCTTAAACAATATGTATAAATTGAAATTAAGCCTTATCCTTGAAATTAAGTATCCATCCCTTAGTTTCAAAAGTAAAGAATTGTTTGTCATCTTAACTGATAATTATTCAAAAGCCTGTTTGAGATTTTTGTTCAATGGCAGTTTGTGTAGTTTTTTTGTGGCTTAATCTTTCGGATATTTTTGTTCAATTTGTTGCTCAATATGTTCATATTGATCTTTTAAGATTGGGATGATTAATCCGGCTGTATGCATAACTGCGGGTGAAATGGGTTGCACATATTGCCAAGATACCGATTGTGAGGTTAAATCTTCTTTGATAAAGTTTGATTTCTCAAGATACCATAGTATGGTGCTAAGCAGAAACAAGCCAATCAGCGACCACAAAGCGGCTCCGGCCAGGTGGTTAACAAGATTGATTTTACTGATTTTAAATACGCCTTCAATTAAGCGACCAATAAAGATTAATGCAAAAAGAATGGCAAGGAATACAATTACGAAAGAAAGTACAGGCATATAGGCAGAATCAATATTGAACCAACGGTTCAGATACAGGGAACCAATATAGCTGAATCTTAATGCCAATAGTGTTCCCAGTAAAAAACCAAGCAAAGAAAATACAGATTGAATGAATCCTGATCGATAGCCTTTGATAAATCCGGCTATCAAAACAACGATACAAATAATATCAATTGGCATATTTAATGATTTAATAATTGCCTTACTAAATTAGCAACAATTTTATTATCAGTTTTGCCGGCTAATTCTTTTGAAGCAATACCCATTATTCTACCCATATCTTTCATGCCCGAAGCCAGGTTTTTTTGAATTAATGCTTGCAGATAGGTTTTTATTTCAGCTTCTTCCATTTGTTTGGGCATATACTTTTTTAAAACAGATATTTCTTCTTTTTCTATTTGTGCAAGATCTATACGGTTTTGTGTTTCATATATTTTTACGGATTCTTCCCGTTGTTTAAGCAGTTTTTGTATAATCTGAATAGCTCTATTGTCATCAAGCTCTTTGGCATTCTTTTCTGTTTGTGCCAATAAAAAAGCTGCTTTTACCGCCCGCAATGCTCTTAATTCAGCCTGAGCTTTTGCCTTCATTGCTGTTTTAATGTCTTCGTTGATTTGATTTGCCAGTGTCATGGTTTTATTACATTTTATCATTACAAAAGTAGCTGTATATTGCGGATATTTGAAGATATTTTCAAGCCTTATCACTTTATTCATTGTATATACTAGGAATTTCAGCTTATTATCATGACTCAGCCGCAGCTTTGATTGACCAGGGTGTTTGTGTTGCTGCTGCTCAGGAAGAACGTTTTACCCGGATTAAAAATGATAAAGTTTTTCCGCATCATGCCATCCGGTATTGCTTGCTTGAAGCCGGCATTAAATTGTCAGATCTTTCGGCTATTGTTTTTTATGATAAACCTTTTTTGAAATTTGAAAGACTTTTAGAGACCTATTATCATACTGCCCCAAGTGGATGGCGCTCTTTTCTGAATGCTATGCCCGTATGGTCAAAGGAAAAATTATTTTTTAAAAATTTATTGAAGCGGTCTTTAAAAAAAATTGATTATTCCCCTTTTAAACATGTTCCCTTACTTTTTCCTGAACATCATTTGTCTCATGCTGCATCCGCTTTTTATCCATCCAGTTTTAAACAAGCGGCTATTCTTACTATTGATGGAGTGGGCGAGTGGGCTACAGCTTCTATTTGTTTAGGGTCTGATTCCGGAATCAAGGTATTAAAGGAATTGCATTTTCCTCATTCCATTGGTTTGCTTTATTCTGCATTTACACGTTTTTTGGGCTTCCGGGTTAATCATGGTGAATACAAATTAATGGGTTTGGCCCCTTATGGACATAAAGCAAGTAAGCAGGTCGAGCATTTTAAAAATATCATTAAAGATAAATTGCTGACCATTTATGCTGACGGTTCTGTTTTCATGCATCAAGCATATTTCAATTACAGGTCGGGCAAAAGTATGATTTCCAATAAAAAATGGACAATCTTATTTGGGTTTAAGCAAAGAAATGCCAGTGAGCTCATCGAGCAATGTCATGCCAACCTGGCTTTGGCCATACAGGAAATTACTGAAGAAATTATTTTAAAGCTGGTGAAGACTGCAACCCGTTTGAGTGAAAGCAGAAATCTTTGTATGGCCGGTGGAGTTGCCTTAAACTGTGTGGCCAACGGTAAGATTTTAAAATCAGGTCTTATCGATCAATTATATGTGCAGGCTGCAGCAGGTGATGCCGGAGGGGCTTTGGGTGCTGCTTTGGCGGGTTATCATATTTATTTTAATCAGGCAAGATTGGCTACAAAACCATTGAATCAGGTTTACCTTGGTCCTGAATACGATAATCATAGCATACGCGAAACACTAATGCAAAGTGGTCTGGTGTTTCAATACTTGAATCAGGATGATTTATACAAAAAAAGTGCTGAAATTTTGGCTGATAAAAAAGTACTGGCTTGGTTTCAGGGACGTATGGAATGGGGCCCGAGAGCTTTGGGTAATCGAAGCATTCTGGCAGACGCAAGGCATCCTGCTATGGCACAACATATTAATCAAAATGTGAAATTCCGGGAAAGTTTCCGGCCTTTTGCACCCGCTATCCTTTTGCAGCAAGTAAACCAATATTTTGATCTCCAACAAGCTTCACCTTATATGAATATAGTTGCCGGCCTGAAAGAAAATAAAAGAAATATATTGCCCGGTGATTTCCAGGATTTACCACTGAAAAACAGATTAAATTTTGATAAATGCGAAATATCAGCTGCCGTACATGTCGATTTTAGTGCTCGAATCCAAACGGTCTCTGCACAGGATAATCCCCGTTTTTATCAATTACTGCTTCGATTTTTTGAACTTACCCAATGTCCTGTATTGATGAATACAAGCTTTAACGTCAAGCAAAAACCAATTGTCAATACACCTCAGGATGCAATTGATGTGTTCAAAAGCACCGGAATTGATTATTTAGTTTTGGGAAATTATTTCGTAACAAAAGCACTTCATTAATTATGGGTTTTTGGAAAGATTTTTGGCAATTCACGAAAGAGCGAAAAAAATGGTGGCTCTTTCCTATTATTCTTATCCTTATTATTATCGGCTTTGTCATTGTTTTTGCAGCCAATTCGGCCCTTTCACCTTTTATCTATTCATTGTTTTAAACGATGCAAATAAAATTTAAATGGAGGCATAAAAAAGATACTCAGAGTGATTTTGCTTTGGTGTCAACACTGCTTATTCTGATTGCTGCATTCAGTGCGTATCGGGCTTTTGCCCAAATTGGTGTTTCGCTGATGCTTTTGCTAATATTGCTTCCACCTGTAGCCCGGTTTCTGGCTTCGCTATGGATGTTTTTTACCCAGTGGATAGGTTTTGTGAATGCGCGAATGCTGCTGTCGCTGGTCTGGTTTATCGTTTTACTGCCCATCTCTTTGATCTACCGGATTTTTGTGAAAGATATTAGATTTGGCAAAAAAGCCCCTCCTGATTCAAATTTTTTTAATAAGGATAAATTATATGGTAAAAAAGATTTGGAGAATATGTGGTAAACAAGTCACTCAATATCTTCATATTCAATGTATTCGCCCTCTGTAAAATCAGCTTTCCGGTCGGGTGCTTTCCGGTCAACAATAATTTGCCCTGGTCGTTTCGTATTGATTTTGTCTTTATGGCTACCGGCAGAGAAAAATCGTAAGAATGGTTTTAAGAAAAAATCATATATAACATAGATAATAAAACCGTACAGCAAAAATCGAAACATGAATTTATTTTGTGGTAAAAATACTGATTTTGTAGTAAATCAAGCGTTTAACAAATCTTTTGAATTGTTAAATGCGTCTGATAAATGTGAAAGTTTCATAAAAAAGAATTAATTTAATGACCTAAAAGCAATTAACATGAAAGAAAAACATCACTTGAACAAGATGTTCGCATTAACTTTATTGACCTCTGTTTTTATTATTTCAGCAAATTCTTGTAAGAAGATTCCTGGTTGTATGGATGCATCTTCTATTGATTATAATGCAGATGCAACCGTTGATGACGGTTCGTGCACCTATCCGCAGGAAAGCACTAAAGTGCCATTCATAGAGTTTACTGCTACCTGGTGTGGGCCTTGCGGAAGCTGGGGTTCCGATGCTTTTCACGAAACGCTTACTAATAATTCTACTAATTTAATTGGAATTGCGGCTCATGCCTCCAACAGCGACCCGATGTATAACCAGGTTGCTCAGGCTTTGATTAATAATTATTCAATAAGCGGCTGGCCTAATTTTTGGTTGGGAAATGATTTCCTGGGTACCAACTATTATCAAACCACTACCATATTGCCAAATTATTTATCGGCAACGGTGATTGCCGGTATAGCTGCCAAGTTTACAAAATCAGCTACTGCCCTGGATGTAAAAACATCTACTCAATTTTTTACCGATGCCAGCGGAGATTATTATTTGGGAGTTTATGTGCTTGAAAATGGCATTCCGGGCGATGATAATGCCGGTGCTTATAATCAAAACGGAGCAACCGATGCCGATCATCCAAACTATACTCACGATCATGTGCTGCGTGCCGTTGCCGGTGGCAATCCATGGGGTAATCAAATTGTAACCGGTTCAGTTGCTTCAGGCGAAGTGATTAATCTTGATTACTCGATTCCACTTCAGGTGGAGTGGAATGATTCCAATGTTTATATCGTTTGTATTGTTTGGAAAGTGGACGGTTCAAGCTATCAATTTGTTAATGCCATTAAAGTGGAATAAACGGCACAATGCTGCTTTTTGCACTTATTCTGCTACTTATGATAGTTTTTCTCACCTGCATTGATGGCTATTTTCAAGTGATTCTCTTCGGGAGGAATAGGGCATGACCATTTAGTGGAATAAGCACAATAGGGATTGTAGGCTAAATTAAAATCAATAACTACCGTATCTGTATCGGGAATATCTATATCGAGATAACGGCCACCACCATAAGTGCTTTTTCCACTATTTAAATCTTTGAAAGGAATAAACAAATAATCTTGATAAGCTTCGTTATTTAACAATCGTTGATTTTGATAGGCTGTCAACCGAACCGGATGTCCCAATACCGACATGGAGAGGCGGGCAAATCTTTTATATGGATCTGCAATATCACCTGAAGTGCTCATCATAAATATCGAATCGGCATCAAGTTTTTTGAATTGTGCAGTTACTCGATATGCAGAATCGGGAGCGAAATAATGCAAACCTTCAAATGAGTCGATAGCGGCTTGATTATCAAAAGGACTGCTTTCGGGATTGCCAAATTCAATATCTTTTGCCTCGCGAACGGAATCTATCTTTGACTGCCACGCTGTTTTTTGTTCCGTATTGTTTGCCCGATGACAGGCCATCAGCAGAGAAGTGCTTATCAAAACTATCGATATGCAATATCTTGTCCTTAGCTTCATATTTGTTTGATAAATAGTTATTTATCGCTTTGTTAGCGGCTTAAGTACATTGATTTTTTCCGGTAAATATCTCTAAAATAAGGATCGTGCAAATCATTTATAAAGAGTATTGATTCTCCTGTAGATCTCATTTCGGGGCCAAGTTCTTTATTTACATTTGGAAATTTATCGAACGAAAAAACCGGTAATTTTATGGCAAATCCTTTCAGTTTTCGCTCATAGGTAAAATCTTTCAGTTTATGCGTGCCTATCATTATTTTGGTGGCAATATTCAGGAAAGGGATTTGGTAAGCTTTGCTGATAAAAGGCATGGTACGGGAAGCTCTCGGATTGGCTTCAATCACATGGACATCACCATTTTTAATCGCAAACTGAATATTGATTAAACCTTTAGTGTGCAGGGCCAAAGCAAGTTTGGTGGCATATTCTTTCATAATATCAACCACTCTGGGAGACAGGTCATAAGCCGGTAGTACCGCACTCGAATCGCCCGAATGGATTCCGGCCGGTTCAATATGTTCCATAATACCCATGATAAGCACATCCTCCCCATCGCAAATCAAATCCATTTCAGCTTCTTCGGCCCGGTCAAGAAAATGATCGATCAGAATAACATTATCCGGAAAATGTTTCAGTATTCCGATAACCGATTGTTCCAACTCTTCATCATTGATAACAATGCGCATTTTTTGTCCGCCCAATACATAACTGGGTCTTACCAATACCGGATATCCTACCTGTTGGGCTACGATTAGTGCTTCTTCGGCAGTATGGGCAACTCCATAATCGGGATAGGGTATTTCAAGTTCTTTCAACAAATCGGAAAACCGTCCGCGATCTTCCGCCAAATCCATGCTTTCGTAATTCGTACCTATGATTTTTATCCCTTTTTCGGTAAGAACTTCAGCAAGCTTTAATGCTGTTTGCCCACCCAGCTGTACAATTACACCTTCGGGTTGTTCGAGTTCTATAATTTCTCGAAGATGTTCCCAGAAAACCGGTTCGAAATATAATTTATCGGCAATATCGAAATCTGTTGATACTGTTTCAGGATTACAATTAACCATAATGGCTTCATAGCCCATTTCACGCAATGCCATTACTCCGTGAACACAACAATAATCAAATTCAATGCCCTGTCCAATCCGGTTGGGCCCTGAACCCAACACAATAATTTTTTTATTATCACTCCGATTACTTTCATTTTCTGAATCGAAAGTAGAATAATAATAGGGTGTTTGTGCACTGAATTCCGCTGCGCAGGTATCTACTAATTTGTAGGTCCGTTTTATATTCAAGTGCATTCTTTTTGCATAAATTTTTTCTTCCGAACTTCCCAGCAAATAGGCAAGTTGTAAATCGGAATAGCCCATTTCTTTGGCTCTTTTTAATAGTGCGGCAGGTATTGAATCTGCATCGTAATGTTTTATGGCTTCATCTATGTTAACCAATTGCTGGATTTCCAATAAAAACCAGGAATCGATGCGGGTTAGTTTTTGAACGGTATTGATTGAAACACCCAACCGCAATGCTTCTTTTATTTTAAATACACGGTCCCATGAAGGGTTTTGAAGTCCGTCAAGCAAATCGTCAACTTTATGCCATCCCCTGCCATCAGAGCCTAATCCTATCCGTTCGTTTTCCAATGATTGACAAGCTTTTTGGAGTGCTTCTATAAAATTACGGCCAATCGACATGGCTTCACCTACCGATTTCATTTGCAAGCCGAGGGTTTCATCGCAGCCGGGAAATTTTCCAAAATTCCAACGGGGCATTTTTACAATGACATAGTCGAGTGAAGGTTCAAAAAAAGCAGATGTATTTCCGGTAATTTGATTGGTTAATTCATGCAGCCGGTATCCAACGGCCAGTTTTGCTGCAATTTTAGCAATCGGATATCCGGTTGCTTTCGATGCCAAAGCCGATGACCGCGATACCCGGGGATTGATTTCGATAGCAATTAAATTTTCCGTCTCCGGGTCAAGGGCAAACTGAACATTGCATCCACCATCGAATTTTCCCAGTGAGCGCATCATTTTGAACGACATATCCCGCATCCGCTGAAAGGCTTTATCAGATAAGGTCATAGCTGGTGCTACCGTGATGCTGTCACCCGTGTGTATGCCCATTGGGTCCATATTTTCTACGGTGCAAATGATAACGATATTGTCATCATGATCGCGCAATAATTCAAGTTCAAATTCTTTCCAGCCAAGTACTGCTTTTTCTACCAGTACTTCATGGGTTGGTGATGCCGATAGACCCCGTTTCAAGGCATTGTCAAGTGCTTCTTTTGAATGTACAAAACTTCCTCCCGAGCCTCCTAAAGTATAGGAAGGACGGATCACCAGGGGAAAGCCAATTTTTTGAGCAATATCTTTACCTTCTAAAAACGAATTTGCAATTTGAGATGGTGCTACCGGTATATCTATTTTTGCCATTAACTGACGAAATAATTCCCGGTTTTCCGTCAAATCTATGGCGTGCATATCTACTCCGATGAGTTTTACACCATATTTTTCCCATATACCCAACTCATGGGCTTCTTTGCAAAGATTTAGTGCCGTTTGTCCTCCCATAGTAGGCAGTACTGCATCAATTTTTTGTGCTTTTAGAATTTGCTCGATAGATTGAATGGTCAAGGGTAATAAAAAAATATGATCGGCAGTTACCGGATCGGTCATGATGGTTGCCGGATTGCTGTTGACGAGCGAAACTTCAATGCCTTCTTCCCTTAAACTCCGGGCAGCCTGAGTTCCTGAATAATCAAATTCACAGGCCTGACCGATAATAATCGGCCCGCTACCTATTATCAATACGGATTGAATGGATTTATCTCTTGGCATGAATGCAGCTTATGCAGAATTTGCGTAAAAATAGGGCAATTGATTGGCTTCATGAAAGCTTTCAATTTAAATTAATAAACATTAATCAGGAAGTACATCATCAATTTTACTTTTACTTTTGAAGATATTATCCGAACTATGAGTATTCAAGCAGAAAGTCGTTTCCTTGCATGTGGACATTCGGCCATTCATTATCTTGTCTTTGGTTGTGGAAAACAAGTCTTGTTTGCCTTTCATGGTTTTGGCGAAAATGCCGATACTTTCGAAGTACTCGAGCCATCGCTTGGACAGCGTTTTACCGTTTATGCCATCGATTTTCCATTTCATGGAAAAACTCAATGGGATGCGAATGAACCGCTGAACCGAAAAATGTTTATTGCCTGGTTTGACCGTCTGCTGAAAGCCAATAATATTGAGAAATTTTCTGTTTTAGGCTATAGCATGGGGGCCCGTTTGGCGATGAGCATATTGATGGCTTTTCCGGATCGCGTTCGTTCTATTTTTCTGTTGGCCGCTGATGGCATCAAAACACATCCTGTTTTTAATATTGCCATGTATCCGGCATGGGGGCGTTTTTTGTTCAAAAAAGTAATGTCGAATCCTCGCTTGTTTTTTGCCGTTCTCAGGCTTTTATTTAAACTGCACATCGTCAGTAAGTTTTTATTCAACTTTACCCAAAACCATATGGATACACCTGAAAAAAGACAAAGAATTTTCTTTACCTGGAATACTTTGAAAGAATTTATACCCGATGTGCAGGTTTTGAAAAAAATACTTACAGATGAAGCCATTCCCACTTATTTGTTTTTTGGCCGTTACGATGAAGTAACTCCACCAAAAACAGCGGTTAAATTTTCGAAAAACCTGCCTGACTGTTATTTGCAAATTATACCTCACGGTCACCGGCTGATTGCCCCTTTTATGAATGCTTATCTCGAAAAAGCATTAAGTCTATGATATTCGGCCTCTTTGTTTTGACCCTGATTCTGTCTGCCGCTTATGCTCTATTGCTGCTGATATTGCATTTCAAACGGCAAAATTCGCCTCCGGTAAAAATGGATAACCCAAGCAAAATTCAGGGTATTTCTATTGTTATTCCTGTACGAAATGAAGCAAAAAATATCAAAACATTGCTCATGATGCTGAACCATCAAAGTTTAAGCAAGCATAAATTTGAAATTATTGTAGTGGACGATCACAGCGATGACACTACCCCCCATATTGCCGGAAGCATGGGTATATCTAATTTTACCCTGCTTACATTGAAACATGATTTTGGCAAAAAAGCAGCCATAAGGGCAGGGGTGGAAAGCGCTCATTTCGACCGGATTCTTACCCTTGATGCCGATATCAGGATAAGCGAAAATTTTTTGGAAACCTGGATGAAGACCAGTGAAAATTTCGGATTGCTTTCGGGACCGGTAAGGGTTGAAAGAACAAGTACTTTGCTAAATCATTTACAAATGCTTGATGTGGCGGGTATGCAAGCGATGACCGAAGCCTGGTTTGCCCTGAGGAAACCGGTGTCCTGCAATGGAGCCAATCTTTTCTTCTTACGAAAAGCATATCTTGAAAATCAAAATATTGCCGGTGATACCAAATTTGCTTCGGGCGATGATATTTTCTTGTTGCAGTCGCTTGAAAAACAAGGAAAGTTTAAAACAGGATATGCCAATCATCCGGATTTAATAGCCACTGTAGAGGCCGAACCAAACTGGATGGATTTCATCAGACAACGAATCCGGTGGATTAGTAAGTCAAGCGCTTATTCATTCCGCTATGTACAAATATTGCTTGTGAGTATCTATCTCTTTAACCTATGTCTTCTTTTGGCTGCATTTGCCTTGTTTTATGATTCAACTTATGGTGCGTTATTACTTGCCGCTTATTTATTAAAAATCATTGTTGAAGGTATTTTTATCTGGCCGGTATTGCGCTTATTCAATCAACAAAAGGCTATGCTTTGGTTTGTAGTGGTTCAGCCCATTCATATTTTATATACCGTGTTCATAGGTGTTTTTGGTATTTTTATTCCGGTACAATGGAAGGGCAGACCAATAAGATCAATTTAAAAATTTAATGGTGACGCAAAATAGTAAATCCAAATATACAGCGAGCACACCTAACCAATTAGCCTGGAAGAGATTTAAAAGAAATAAACCGGCTCTTTGGGGCTTGCTGTTTATCTTGACGCTTATCTTTATTGCCCTTTTTGCTTATACCCTTATTCCTGATCAATCGTGCAATGCTAACCGGCAGGTAGTAGAATTAAAACTAAAAAGGCCCGGTTTTAAAATACGCTTGCTGAAAGTAAGACTTAATACGCCTGTACATCAACGCAGGGCTTTGGAAAGCTTTTTCGAAGGAAGCATTGATCTGTATCGCTGGATTCCTTTTGTCGAGTATCATTATCAGGATGATAAGCTTATGGTCAGTCCTTATACCGGCATTCAAAATCAAGGTGATGAAATTCATTTCAAACTGGCAGATATTCTCTATCCGCTGGGACAAGAAAAACCCCGATTACATAACAATCGGATTGAGGGAGTTGATATTTTTAATAAAGCTTTTTCAATAACTATAAACGAAGCTCAAAAGCAGATTGAAGACAGCAATATGGTAAAGCAAGATTTTCTTCTTGGTACCGATGCTTTGGGGCGCGATTATCTGAGCCGGCTGATTCTGGGTGTCAGGGTTTCGCTTGCCGTTGGTTTTATTGCCGTCATTATTTCTATGTTTATTGGCATTATCCTGGGCTCTCTTGCAGGCTACTACCGGGGCAAGGCAGATACAATAATTATGTATATCATTAATGTGTTTTGGTCTTTCCCTACTTTGTTGCTGGCCTTATCGCTTGCACTGGTTTTAAAAAATGGATTGATACAAGTATTTTTGGCCATTGGTCTTACCATGTGGATTGGAGTGGCGCGCATCGTGAGAGGACAGTTTTTACTCATCCGTGAATTAGATTATGTAAAGGCCGCCAAAGTACTTGGTTTGCAGGATTGGCGTATCATTTTTAAACATATCTTACCCAATGTAAGCGGTCCTTTGATTGTGGTTATGGCATCCAATTTTGCAGCTGCTATTTTGCTGGAAGCCGGATTGAGTTTTCTGGGGCTTGGTGTGGCAAGACCCACCCCTTCCCTGGGTGTAATGCTCAATGATCATAAAAGCTACCTGATAGCCGGATTGCCACATCTGGCATTGCTTCCGGGTTTGTTTATAAGCTTGCTCGTACTGGCTTTTTTTAGTCTTGGCAATGGTTTGCGCGATGCTTTTGATGTGAAATCTGTAAGTGGTTCTGCTAAAAAATAGTACTTTAGCCCATCAATGTAAAAGCGAATATCCCTTGCCTGATAAAAACACAATCAACGAAGAACAACTTCAAAAACGACTTCGCATCAAACAACTTGAAGTGAATTCATTATTGGAGGTTACCCAGGCCATCAATAATAATTTGTCGGTTGACAAGCTGTTTAGAATTTATGAATTTATCCTGCGCGCTCAAATTACCGTTCAAAAAATGGCTGTCTTTATCCGGGATACTGAATTTTATTGTATCTGCAGTTATGGCGTTGATGAAAACTGGGATATGGATGAGCTTACCCGCGAATTGCTGAAATACAATAGACTGGTAGAATTTGATACTCCTCATGACGGATTGCTTGCTGCCTTTGATTTGCTGATTCCTGTATTTCATAAAGATCAGCCTCTTGCCTATGCGCTGATGAGTAAACCCCAAATTGATATTTATGAAACCTTGGAGGAAAAGATAAAATTTATTCAAACTATTACGAATATTATTGTCGTTGCTATTGAGAATAAACGTTTGTTCAGACTTCAAATTGAACAAGAAAAATTAAAGCAGGAACTTGAATTGGCTGCACAGGTTCAATCTCATTTGATTCCTAAAGAATTGCCCAATAACAATTTCTTGCAAATGGCAGCTATTTATTTACCCCACCGGAATATCGGTGGCGATTATTACGATTATATTGATCGGAATGAAGATGAAACCTTGTTTTGTATAGCCGATATTTCAGGCAAAGGTGTTGCTGCTGCCATTTTGATGGCTAATTTTCAGGCCATACTGCGCACTTTAATCAAGGATATGAACGAGCTGGGGCCTTTTATTAAAAAACTCAATGCCAGGGTTTTAGAAATTACACGGGGAGAAAAATTCTTAACCTTGTTTTTTGCCCGTTTTTTAAAGAAAACACGTGAACTGGAATATGTCAATGCCGGCCATAATCCAAGTATTTTAATCAAGAATAATCAAATGATTGAACTGGGAAAAGGATGCACTATTTTGGGAATGTTCGAATCTTTGGATAAGCTTGAAATCGGCAAAGTTCAGCTTGGTAATGACGAAAGTTTACTCATCAATTACACTGACGGTTTGACCGATCTGGAGAACGAAGCAGAAGAAAGTTTCGGTATCGACCGTTTGCTTGCTTTTCTAAAAGATCATCATGGCAACGATATGACCGACCTGAACAACCGCTTGATGAACCGGATTATGGATTTTAAAGGTAAACAAATGTTTATTGACGATATAAGCGTTTTAAGCTGTCGTTTTAAGCCTGTTTCTGTTGTTTAAATCCAGCAATACCAGCATCGAAATGCAGGCATAAAAAAAACTTCCGATTTTGTCTGTTTCTATTAAATCACTCAACATGGTCTGTACCAATATGGCGGTAAGGCATAAAATCAATGCTACTATAAAATCACGATTTATCCGGTCGCGTGTTTGATAATAAACCCGTTCACAGTAAATAAAAACAAAAAAGAGCAGCAAAAAAGTAAGGATAAACCCGGGAATCCCTTGTTCCACTAATTGCAACAGCAGATAATTATGCACGGTTGATTTTTCTTTATTGTCGCTTAAATAGGTGGCAAAAGATGGCAATACATACCTTTTGTAGTAAGGATAAAAATTTCCGGGGCCGAAACCGGTTACAGGCCGGTCGCGAAACATACGGCTTGCCGCTACCCAACGGTATAGCCGCTCGGCCGATGAAACATCTTTCATGGCAATGGTTGCTTCCAGATGTCCCGAAAGACTATGGTGGTAAATCGTTGTTTGATAGTCGGGTGCATAAATCAGGAAATGATTGTTTTTTTCAAATTTAACGACCAGTAATGCCAGCACAATGCTACTGACAATGGCTATCCATTTTATCATTTTTAACCGTAATAAAATATACATCAATGGCAATATAACAACCGCTACCCATGCACCCCGCGTGTAAGCAAAATAAATACCACAAAGCATAATTATTATTCCTCCTGCCAGCAAATCACGAATCCACGAACCTTTCGGATACCATTTTCGTGCTATCCAAACAAAGGGCAGAAACAAGGTTAAAGTGGCCGAATAAGTTACATGATTCTTAAAATATGGTGTAACCGTCCGGTTTACCTCATCGAAAGCAAATCCTAAAGCGGCATGCCTAATCAGTGTGATTAAGGTCAGTGTGATTAATGGTATGAATACCGCCCAAAAAACCGGTTTAAAATCTTCAGCTTTTCTAAATACTATGGCAGTCATCAATACAAACGTAGCCAGATACCAAAGCTTGGCAAGCAAGTATTTCAGGCTGAAAATAAAATCAATAGAATAAAATAATAAAATGGCCGACCATAGCAGGTGCAGCATGATTAGTATCAGCAAGGGATGTTTCCAAAAAGGTTTTGGAATACTGTCAGGATGAATCAGCAGATAAAAAACCGTGATACCCATAATCAATATCATGATTGGTTCGGTAGGAATATCGGTAGAAAAACCTCCTGAAAAGGTATAATGAACCGATAATGGAATAAAAAAGAATAAAAGAATATAGAGCTTTCTGAAATCGATTATTCCAAGTACAAGAACCAACAATACAGCCGGAGTAAACATCAAAACTTGTTGATCAAAATAGAGCCCTACAGCGATGCTTAGCAAACTAATCAGTGAAAAGCCGCTATACCATAAAATATGTTGTTTGCTGATTTGATTAGTTGGCATCTCGAATACTACTGCTAATAAGCTTGTATTGTTCTATCAGCAAAATGGCAAATATTGAAAAGAGTAAAGCAATCAGCAAGGAACTAACTACAATAAGCCATCTTACGGGTTTACTTTTCTTATCGGCAGGTTTTGCTTTTTCAATTACATAAATCGATGAAAAATCATTATTGGCCGAAAAAGCATATTGATCTTCCAGCGTTTGCAGATTATTGTAATCTTTCAAATATTTATAGGTCGTTTTCCGGGTTAAACGATAGATGACTTTTGAAGTATCCCGGAAAGCGGCAAGACTATCGGTTAGTTTTTGTAAAGCTCTTCCCTTTTCGGTCAGTTGAACATTGATTTTTTCTGATATTCCTTTGTAGCGATCAACCACCATGGCCGTATTAATCCGGTCGGTTTCGTTCATGATATAATTGACCATTTCTGAAGCGGTTTGAGGATTCTGATCCCAAATACTTAATTCTATATTGCCCAATTCTGTTCGAATGGCTTTATAATTTGATTCAAATTGCTTTCTTACTTTAAAACGCCAACGATTCGAACTACTGTCAATACCATAGCTTTTGGCAAGATCAAATTTTTGAATAACATCGTCAATCAAATCATTGGAACGGGCTATGGCAAGCATCCGGCTTACATCTTCCTTGGTGCCGAAATAATTCAATACCTTATCACTGCTTTCCGTACTGAATAATATCACCCGGTCGTAAGTAGCTATATTCGATGGGTAGAAAATAGCCGTGGATTTATAATAATCAGGTTTTCTTAATGCAATAATCGTAGATATTGCGGCTGCCAAAACTATCACAATGATGATAAATTTGCGCCAACGGAATAGTGTCGTAAACAAACTGATAATATTTTTCTGTGAAGCCATAAAAATTTCGGGTTTTTGCAAAACTATTAAATATTAGTCAGAGCTGTTTAAGATTAAACTATTTTCCAATCTTCTATTTTGAACATCTGGGTAATGACTGCTAAAAATAGAGCCAAAAAAATAGCTACTGAGGCATTTAATATCCAATGAAAAGGCAGCCATGTAGAAGCATAGAAAACCAATAATACGGATAGTGAAAAATATAATATGCGAAACATCAATTTTTTGAAATGGCTGAATTTAAAAAACCGGTAGCACAATAATACTTGTGCAATGGCCACCAACGATTGTGTAATCAGGGTAGCCCATGTAGCTCCCAATGCATTCCAGCGGATAATTAATATTGCATTGAGCAATACATTGGCCAGTACACCGCCTACAGCCAAATAATTCATTTCCTTCAGTTTTCCTGATGCAGCCAGCAAAGTACCGAAAATATACATGCTTGATATGCTCATAAAACTAAGCATCAGATAGCTGAATATGGATGACCAGTAAGGGCTTGCTTCAGCATAGAGCATGCTGATGATTTCCCGGGCATAAAAAAAACAAAATGCCGAACAGCAAAGAGCAATAATCCAAATACTGCGAAAAGCAAGGTTTACTAATGTTTGAACCGGTTCTTTTTTTCTCATCATTCGCGAAAACATAGGGAGCAAAATAGTAGCAAAAGAAAATCCAATCATATTTACTGCATCCAAAATCCGGTACGAAGCGGCATAAATACCGGCTTCACGAGCTCCTTTAATGCCCAGCATGCGTTCTATCATAATGGCGTCAATCCGGTTATAAATCGTCATGAGCAAACCTAAAAGGGCAAAAGGAAAACTGTGTTTCAGTACTAATTTTACGATTCGCTGATTCCATTTTATCGAAATCAATCCTGTTTTCAGCAATACGGTAGCAGAGGCTATGATGGCAGTCAGTAGATAGGCGGCAGATTGTCCCCAAACAAAATATTCAATTTTAAAAGTTATGCTATTATGCTGAAACCAGATAAGCCAGGAAAAAAGTATAATCATCAACACTTTATCGAGTACCGACAATATGGCATCGAGCTTGAAAAAGTGCATGGCCGAAATATTTGATCTAAAGTAGGCGATAAAAGAAATCAATATTTGATTAAGTGCCAGAAATGCGAGCAGGTAAAGACTATAATGCCCAAAACCAAGCACCATAGCCAAAGCAAAGGTAATCAGCATATATCCGGCAGCCAAAATCCATTTGGCCAGAAAAATATTAGGCAAAAAGTTTATCAATAAATTTTCATGCCGGGCAACCGCACGTTTATTGAAATTGCTGATCCCAAAATCGAGCAACATGCTAAAGAGAAAGGAAAAATTAAATAATACAAAATAAGAACCATAGACTTCGGCACCCAGCATATTTTGAACAGTCCGGTCGATGCCGAATATCCAAAATGGCTTAATCAGTATATTCAAAAGGATAAGAAATGCCAGATTGCTAAGAAAAGTGCGCTTCATGCCTGGGGATAAAAGTAATCAAATTGACTTAGTTTTGAAGCAGAAGTATGATCTATGAAAATTGCTGTTAACACCCGTTTTTTATTAAAAAATAAAATGGAAGGTATCGGCCGCTTTACCTACGATACCTTAATCCGTATCGTTTCAGATCATCCTGAACACCGTTTTTATTTTTTATTTGACCGGCCTTTCGACCCTTCATTTGTCTTTGGTGAAAATGTGGAACCGCTTGTGATATCGCCTCCTGCGCGTCATCCTTTTTTATGGTATATCTGGTTTGAATGGCGGCTTCCGGCTGTGTTGAAAAAAATCGGTGCCGATATTTTTATTTCTACTGATGGTTATCTTTCGCTGCGCAGCTCCATTCCTGCCTTGTTGGTTATTCATGATCTGGCTTTTGAACACATGCCCGGTTCAATACCGTGGCTGACCAGGAAATATTATCAATATTTTACTCCAAAATATGCCCGTAAAGCCCAACGGATTCTCACCGTATCGGAATTTTCTAAAAAAGACATGATAAAGCTTTATGATATCCCGGCCGCTAAAATTGATATTGCCCCAAATGCGGCCAATCCCTTGTTCAAACCACTTGGCGATGATGCCATACAGGATGAACGAAATCAAAGAAGTGCCGGTCATCCCTATTTTCTCTTCGTCAGTGCTCTGCAACCCCGCAAGAATTTACCCGGATTACTGCTTGCTTTCGATGCTTTTAAACAAAAGCATCCTCAAGATAAGACTAAATTAATCGTGGCCGGTTCCCGGTATAAATTAAATCGCGAGATTGATGCTGCATTACAGCGTATCGTCCACAGCAATGAAGTGGTTTTCACCGGTCATTTACCCCAAAACGATTTAGTGCGTTTGGTGGGTGCTGCCCTGGCGCTGGTATATGTTTCTTTTTTCGAAGGCTTTGGCATTCCTATTATCGAAG
>JAJRWN010000084.1 GCA_024276745.1 Bacteroidota bacterium | reverse complement strand
AATGCAGTCGTTTTCGATACCACATTTAGTTTTTTCTTCCTCTTGTTCGGTATATGGAAATCCGGAAAAACTACCGGTAACAGAAAAAACACCATTGGCAAAAGCAGAATCGCCATACGCTATGACAAAACAAATTGGTGAGAAAATAGCTTTTGATCATGCTGCCATTAACAAAGGATTTTATCTTATGCTTCGATATTTTAATCCTGTTGGAGCGCATCCTTCCGGTACATTGGGTCAGTTACCCCTCGAATCTCCTGAAAATTTATGTCCTGTAATAACCGAAACTGCCATTGGTAAACGAAAAAAACTAACGGTATTCGGAAATGACTATCCCACTAAAGACGGTACCTGTGTGAGGGATTATATTCATGTTATGGATGTGGCTCATGCACATACATTGGCATTCAAATATCTTGCTGCCCAAACGAAACCAATCTATGATATAATCAATTTGGGCAGTGGCAGCGGCATCAGTGTGCTGGAAGCCATACATGCCTTTGAAGAAGCCACCGGGCAATCGTTGAATTATGAAATTGGTGCACGCAGGCCGGGCGATGTGGTTGCCATTTATGCCGACCCGAGCCTCGCTGAAAAACGTTTAGGCTGGATACCAAAATATTCGATTAAAGAAATGATGAAATCAGCCTGGGATTGGGAATTATATCTCCAGAAAAATAATGTTTAAGTTTTTCTTATCAGCATTAAGAAAAATAATCACGCATTTTATCAAAAAAATTCTTTTGGCCCTTATCCGGATGAGGAGTAAAATTTGGATGGTTTCTTAATTTTTGCAGTATGGATTTTTCTTCATTCGTGAGATTTTTGGGCGTCCATACATTCACATGAATAAGTTGATCTCCTTTTCCGTAAGCATTCAATGATGGCAAACCTTTACCTTTCAGTCTGAATATTTTTCCTGATTGAGTACCGGCAGGGATTTTTATTTTAGCCAATCCACTAATAGTGGGTACTTCTGAGGTAGTACCAAGTGCGGCATCAATAAAACTCAAATACAATTCGTAAATAACATTATTCCCTTCACGGGCCAATTTTTCGTCTCGTGCTTCAATAATCTGTATTAATAAATCACCGGGAGGGCCACCTTGTTCACCTGCATTTCCTTTCCCGCTCATCGACAATTGAACGCCTTCGCTTACACCGGCCGGAATATCAATGCTGATTAATTCTTCACCATATTCTCTGCCATCGCCCCGGCATTTACTGCATTTTGCCGATATAGTGCGTCCACTGCCCTGACAAGCAGGGCAAGTTTGAGTAGTTCGCATTTGACCCAGTATGGTATTGGTTACGCGGCTTACCTGCCCCATGCCATTACAGGTATTACAGGTATGAAATGAATCTCTGTCGCGCGCTCCTGTACCATGGCATTGAGTACAAATATTGAATTTCTTAACTTTTATTCGTTTGGTTACCCCTTCGGCCATATCACGAAGCGTAACTTTTACTTTTATACGAAGATTAGACCCTCTTCTTCCTTGTTGCCTGCTGCTTCTTGATCGCGATGTGCCTCCACCGAAGAAAGATTCAAAGCCACCGCCCATGCCGCCAAATATATCTCCGAAATGAGAAAAAATATCATCCATGGTCATATTCTGTCCAAAACCACCACCGGCACCACCCTGCATACCGTCATGTCCGAACTGATCGTATCTAGCCTTTTTCTCCGGATGACTTAATACTTCATAGGCCTCGGCAGCTTCCTTAAACTTTTCTTCTGCAGCTTTATCATCAGGATTTCTGTCAGGATGATATTTTAAGGCTACTTTTCGATAGGCTTTTTTTATTTCATCAGCTGAAGCTTGTTTGCTTACTCCCAATATTTCGTAAAAATCACGCTTTGCCATACTTATTTCCCTACTACAACTTTTGCATGACGCAATAAATGCCCATTTAAATAATAACCCCGTTCAATTTCATCCAAAATTTTTCCTTTTTGTGCTTTCTTGGCAGCAGGCAATTCGCTTAATGCTTCATGCATTTCAGGATCAAATTTCTGCCCGATACTTTCCATCACTTTCAATCCCCGCTGAGCTAAAACTTTGTTCATTTTTTCATAAATCAAACGATATCCCTCTATGCTTGTGGCAATATCAGTCACATTTTCGGATGCACTAAAAGACCGGTTAAAGTCATCGAGCACAGGCAATAAATCCAAAATAACATCTTTACCAGCTGTTTCAAGCATGGCCAGCCGTTCTTTTGCCGTTCGTTTTCTAAAGTTTTCAAATTCAGCAAATAAGCGTAAATTTTTATCCTTTAGGCCGGCCAGTTCATTTTCTAATTTTTGAACCTTTTCTTTTAGTTTTTGAACCTGGCCGCTTCGTAATCTTGATTTTTTGGGTTTTGCTTCGGGCGTTTCTTTATGTATCTTCTCTTTACTCATATTTTTTTACATTCTGATTCAGCAATACGTTTAGTGCGGCATATCAAAATTCCTGCCATGCAAATTTACAAGACAATATGTCAGCGATTTGGATAAAACGCTATATCCGCTGAATTTGAGCACCCAGTTTCTGAAGTCGTTTATCAATTTGCTGATATCCTCTATCAATCTGATTAATATTTCTGATGATACTTGTTCCATCGGCCGAGAGGGCAGCAATCAACAGGGATACACCTGCTCTGATATCGGGTGAGGACATTTCGATACTACGAAGTTTAGCGCTATGATCAAGGCCAACCACAGCAGCCCGGTGAGGATCACATAAAATAATCTGAGCTCCCATTTCTATAAGCCGGTCAACAAAAAACAAACGACTTTCAAACATTTTTTGATGGATCAGTACCGAACCGCGTGCCTGAGTAGCAACTACAAGAGCAACACTTAGCAAATCGGGGGTGAATCCGGGCCATGGAGCATCGGCAATAGTAAGTATCGAACCGTCAATAAAGGTTTGAATTTCATAATGATCTTGAGCAGGAACATGAATATTATCGTTTACAATATCCATTTTTATACCCAGTTTTCTGAATACATCCGGTATTCTGCCCAAATGTTCTACCTGTGCATTTTCAATGGTCAGGTCTGAATGAGTCATGGCCGCAAGGCCGATAAAACTACCTACTTCAATCATATCGGCCAGCAAGCGATGTTCTGTACCTTTTAATTTATCAACCCCATCAATTACGAGTAAATTGGAACCAATACCTCTAATATTGGCACCCATGCTTACCAGCATGCGACATAATTGCTGAAGATAGGGTTCGCAGGCAGCATTATATATTGTAGTTGTTCCGGGAGTCATGGATGCAGCCATAACAATATTGGCTGTTCCGGTAACCGAGGCTTCATCGAGGAGCATATAACAACCCTTCATATTAGATGCATCGAGGGTATAAGTGCTTTCGGATGCATTAAAAATAAACTTTGCTCCTAAATTTTCAAACCCAATCAGATGTGTATCAATACGTCTTCTTCCAATCTTATCGCCTCCGGGTTTGGGTATATATGCTTTTTTAAACCGGGCCAGCATGGGTCCCAGCAACATAACACTTCCCCGCAATTTCGAAGCTATTGATTTGTATTCCTCTGTTTGCAGATAGGCTAAATTGATATGGTTGGCACGAAAAGTATATACACCTTTTTCAGGATTATGAATTTCGGAACCAATATCCCCAAGCAATTCGATGAGCAGATTTACATCTCTTATATCGGGTATATTCGATAATCTTACGGTATCGGCTGTGAGTAAGGTAGCGCAAATCACCTGCAAGGCTTCGTTCTTTGCACCCTGTGGTACAATAGAACCTGATAAAGATTTGCCTCCAATAATTTCAAAGGCATCCATAGTTTTCATTTTAATATCTACCGCCTTTTCTGCGGAAATTACTTTTCTTTCCACCCCGTTTTCTGCTATAATTCTGCTTTCTCCCTCCGGAATTTCCGGGTCTTCTGTTTGGAACACGAATAATGTCTAAACTGATCGAGTCTTCTAAACTGAGTTTACCGTCTGAAAGAAGCCGTATATCATTTTTAATCATTTCATCAGTAACACTTTCCCTGTTCCAATTATTGTAAACTAATTTCATATAATTGGCAATGATTAAAGTAAATGCTTTTTGCATTTCTTCATCCTCCATGGAAATGGCCTTTTTGATCATCGATTCAACATTTTTTCCATAATGTTTGAACCGGATTCCATTGCTGGGATAATTTAAATCTGTTATATTTTTACTTAAAGTATCTTCAAGCCTATGTGGAATTTCATAAGGAGAATCAGCATCGAGTTGATAATCGGAAATAATAAAAAGATGATCCCAAAGTTTTCTTTTCAGTTCATCTCCATTTCTAAGATGCGGGCTTATTTGTCCCATTAAGCGTATGATAGCGGCTACGTAAGCATTGCGCTCTTCACGATCTTCAATTTTAATGGCTTTATTGATGAGATTTTGAACATTTCTGCCATACTCAAGTATGCGCATTTTTTCTTTTTGTGTGTTGTATGTCAATGACATAAATTATGATTGTTTGTGTGTAAAGGATAAATATTTTCTTTTAAAGATTGCTCATGAAAGATTTTTGCGGATATGCAGAAAAATTATAGAAAGGAAGTTTCCGCTTGATTATGCAAATTTAATGTTTTTGCTACTAATACCAAATACGCTTATTCAATTGTTTTGTTGTTTACAATTTGAAGTTTGGCGAATTTTAACATAATTCGTTTTGTACCTACTTCCTGAAAAAAAATATTAGCAATTCTTTTACCACTCTGACCTTCGATGCCTACTATTTTACCAAAACCAAATCGTTGGTGTTCTACTTTCATACCAATTTGCAATAAGGAAGGATCGGCTGCAGTAAATCGGTCTGATACCTGATGTTGATACCCTTTGTTAACAGAATGAGATGAATTGATTTGATTTTTAATAAAAGTTTTGTGCTTTGTAAATACTTCATTTCTTTGATTGTCTTGTTGAGGATTGTCAATAGACTCGGCCGGCATTTCATTAAGAAAACGGCTGGGTTCGCAATAGGTCAAATTACCAAACCGGTATCGTGTAGTAGCATAAGATATCAGAAGCTTTTTCTCAGCACGGGTTACGCCTACATAGAAAAGTCGTCTTTCTTCTTCTAATTCGCTGCGACTGTTAACTGACATGATTGATGGAAAAAGATTTTCTTCCAAACCGGCAATAAATACTACCGGAAACTCCAGGCCTTTTGCCGAATGCAGGGTCATTAGTTTTACGGCATCGGCCTTTTCATCCTGATCAATATTGCTCAGTAAAGTAACCTGTTGAAGATATGCACCCAGGCTAAAATCCAGGTCGGGTATCAGATTACCGTCATCATCTGTTGACGATTCCTGGGTAAAGCTTTTAATACTATTCATTAATTCCTGAAAATTTTCGTACCGGCTAATTCCTTCAGGTGTATTGTCATTTTTCAAAGTTCTGTTCAAACCTACACTTTTAGCAACGTGCATAGCAAGGTCGTAAGCATCTTTTTGATGCATAAGGGCTTGAAAGCTTTTAATCATTATAACAAATTCGCTGATAAGTTTTGTAGCTCTGGGGGTAAAATGGTATTGTTCAATTTTGCTAATAATATCCCATAATGATGCATCTTGTTCATGAGCCAGCACCGTAACTTTTTCCAGAGTGGTTTTTCCAATTCCTCTTGCCGGGTAATTGATGATTCTCCGTAATGATTCTTCATCATCAGGATTTACAATTATTTTTAAATATGCCAGTATGTCTTTTATCTCTTTACGTTGGTAAAATGCAATTCCGCCATAAACCTGATAAGGAATATTTACTTTTCGCAATCCTTCCTCAAAAGCTCTTGATTGGGCATTGGTACGATAGAGAATGCAAAAATCATCGTTCCGGTAATGATTTCTCAGTTTTTCTTCCATAATAGCATCGGCTAGTGTTCTGGCCTCATCATTATCACTTGCTGTTTTAAAAATCTTAACCTTTGCACCCGCTTCATTTTCAGTCCATAATGATTTTTCTAATTGTACTTTATTTTTTTTAATCAAATGGTTGGCAACTGCAACAATATGTTTTGTTGACCGGTAATTTTGTTCGAGCCGGTAGGTAATTAAATCAGAAAAATCTTTTTTCAGATTCAGCATATTTTCTATTACTGCACCTCTAAAAGCATAAATACTTTGAGCATCATCGCCAACCACACAAATATTCTGGTGCACATCGGCCAGCATTTTAACAATCAGGTATTGAGCTTTATTGGTATCCTGAAATTCATCGATCAATATATACAGAAAACGATTTTGATATTTATATAAAACATCGGGAAATCGCATAAGCAATTCATACATTTTCAACAACAAATCATCAAAATCCATGGCGTTAGCCTTGAAACAGCGTTTAGTATATTCAAAATAAATATTGCTCAGTGCTTTTCGTCCGTTTGTTTTGTCTTCCAGTAGCAATTCCGGCATCTGCGCATATTCATTGGCTGTAATAAGGCTGTTTTTGGCTGTTGATATTCGATTATGCACTACACTGGGCTTATAAATCGTTGAATCCAGCCCACTTTCTTTTAAAATATTTTTTAACAGGTTTCTCGAATCCTGCGTATCATAAATTGTAAAATTGGATGCATATCCCAAACGGTTTCCTTCAACCCGGAGAATACGGGCAAAGATGGAATGAAAAGTACCCATCCAAAGATTACGTGCTTCGCTACCCACTTGCGTTTCGATTCGCGTTCTCATTTCTTTTGAAGCCTTATTGGTAAATGTGAGTGCAAGAATATTAAACGGATCGACTCCCTGACTGATTAAATAGGCAATCCGGTAGGTAAGTACCCGGGTTTTTCCTGAACCGGGACCGGCAATAACCATTAGCGGACCCTTATTGTGCTGCACTGCATTGCGTTGGGCTATATTGAGTTCTTCTAGAAAAGACATTGCTGCAAAGCTACTTGAAATTGACCGGATGTCAGAAAATAGATAAATATTTTATAGAAGAATAAATCGCAAGGTTTTCAAAAATTTTTCTTATGAATTAGGTAATTTTGCAGCCCCCCGATTCACAGGAAAGCCCTGACCCAATGAACCAGCACACCAAAAAGAAAAATGTAAAAAATACAGAAGATAAGATTGCAGATAATCATGCTTTTCTGGAAGTATTCGGTGCACGGGTTAATAATTTACAAAATATCAATGTTTACATTCCAAGATTTCAGTTGGTTGTTATTACCGGTATTAGCGGAAGTGGTAAATCTTCATTAGCTTTCGATACGATATATGCGGAAGGACAACGCAGATATATGGAAAGCTATTCGGCTTATGTCAGGCAGTTTATCGGGCACATGGAACGCCCCGATGTAGATAAAATCAATAATCTAAGTCCGGTTATCAGCATTGAACAAAAAACAACCAGTCGTAATCCTCGCTCTACCGTAGGTACCGTAACCGATATTTATGATTTTTTCCGCTTACTATATGCCCGTGCCTCCGAAGCATATTCATATACTACCGGAAACAAAATGCTTCGATACACCGAGCAACAGATTGCTGAGCATATTCTCGACAAATTCAAAAACAACAGAATGATTATTCTCGCTCCTTTAGTCAGGGGACGAAAAGGACATTATAGAGAATTGTTTGAGCAGATGCGAAAACAGGGTTATTTAAAAATAAGAATTGACGGAGAAATTTTTGATATTGTTGAGAAAATGCAAGTTGACCGGTATAAAGTTCATGACATTGAATTAATTATCGATCGTTTGAAGATCAATCCCAATGAAGAAAACCGGCTTCGATCTTCACTTAGTTTAGCGTTGAAAGTAGGCAAAGGGCTGGTCATGTTGCTGAATCATGATAATGGCGAAAACGCAATATTCAGCCTTCAATTGATGGATGCTGAATCAGGTTTATCTTATGAGGAACCGTCACCCAACAGTTTTTCCTTCAACTCTCCTTATGGTGCATGTCCGCATTGCAAGGGTTTGGGTACGGTGCACGAAATAAATCCCAATACCCTGATCCCTAATTCTGATATTTCTATTAATAAAGGAGGTATCGCTCCTTTAGGAGAACACCGTGATAATTTTTTGTTCAAACAGGTAAGAGCACTTGCAAGACAATATAAGTTTAGCTTAAATGCACCCATTAAAGATATTGATGAAAAAATCATCAATATTATTCTTTATGGAAGTGGTAATCAAAAAGTAAATATGCCACTTAACTATGGCCCCGAAGAAAGATGGTACACTTTGGAATATGGAGGTGTATGCAATATGATAAAGCGGGCGTATATGGCCACTTCGAGTGAAAATATAAGAAACTGGGCACGCGATTTTATGGAAATTATTCCATGTCCCGAATGCAATGGTAGCCGCTTAAAAAAAGAAGCTCTTTATTTCAGGATAGCCGGAAAAAATATTGCTGAATTGTCAAACATGAACATTTCAGACCTCTACCATTGGGTTGATCATTTGGAACCATTGCTGAATCATCGACAACAAAAAATTGCTCACGAAATCATCAAAGAGCTTAAAAACCGTTTAGGTTTTTTACTGGAAGTGGGCTTAAATTATTTGGCCATGAACCGTCCGGCCAATTCTTTATCGGGAGGCGAAGGACAAAGAATCAGACTGGCTACTCAAATCGGTTCCAGATTAAGGGGTATTACTTATGTGCTGGACGAACCTTCTATTGGTCTTCATCAGCGTGATAATCACCGCTTAATCGGAGCTTTAAAAAAATTAAGGGATGAAGGTAACAGCATTTTAGTTGTAGAACACGATAAAGACATGATGCTTGCTTCAGACTATATCATTGATTTAGGTCCCGGAGCAGGAGAACATGGTGGAAAAATCGTTGCTCAGGGATTGCCTGATGAAGTAAGTAAAAGCTCAGGACTTACCGGTAAATATTTACGCAATAAATTACAAATTAAAATACCTGAAAAAAGAAAATCACCCAACGCACACTATTTGACTGTTCACGATGCATCCGGGCATAATCTTAAAAACATTACCGTAAAAATACCCTTAAGTCTATTGGTATGTATTACCGGTGTTTCGGGAAGTGGCAAATCTTCGTTAATCAACCAAACGATCTATCCAATTCTTAAAAAACATGTTTATAAATCCAGAACCCGGCCTTTAGCCTACAAAAATGTATCAGGGCTTGAATATATCGACAAGGTCATTGAAATAGACCAAAGTCCGATTGGCCGTACACCACGCTCCAATCCGGCTACTTATATTGGTGTGTTTTCAGATATTCGAAAATTATTTACCCTGGTGCCCGAAGCCAAAATAAGAGCTTATAAAGCAGGGCGATTTTCTTTCAATGTGAAAGGTGGCCGCTGTGAAGTTTGCAAAGGGGGAGGTATGCGTTTGATAGAAATGAATTTTTTGCCGGATGTGTATGTCGAATGTGAAAATTGCCAGGGAAAAAGATACAATAGGGAAACCCTGGAAATTCATTTTAAAGGAAAATCAATCAGTGATATATTGGCCATGACGGTGGAAGAAGCTACACTATTTTTTGAAAATCAACCGAGAATACACCACAAACTCAATACCTTGCAAAATGTTGGATTAGGATATATACGCCTGGGACAGTCATCAACGAGTTTAAGTGGTGGCGAAGCCCAAAGGGTGAAGCTGGCAGCCGAACTGGCCAAAAAAGATACCGGACATACTTTTTACATCCTTGACGAACCTACAACCGGTTTGCATTTCGAAGATATCAGAGTACTGCTTTCGGTACTTCAAAAACTTGTTGATAAAGGCAATACGGTTTTGGTTATTGAACATAATATGGATGTAATAAAAGTGGCTGATTATATTATTGACCTTGGACCTGACGGGGGTGATGCAGGAGGATATATTATTGCAGAAGGAAGTCCTGAACACATTATTACAATACCCGAAAGCTATACAGGAAAATATCTAAAAAATACCCTTTACAACTAGAATAATTTTCTAGCTTTTTCCCTTTCATCCGGTTTTATGGAATACATGGCTCTTAATAATCTCAACAGAGCAAATATTTCATCACTTGTTCAGTTTTGAACAATAAAAACCGGAAAAATTATGAAAAAACTACTCCTTTTGCTGGCTATTTACCTGCCACTTAGTTTCATATCAAAGGCCAACAATGTAAAAACAGTTTCTTCAAATATTGATCATGTAACTGTATTTCTCGATGGTGCTCAAGTGTTTCGAAATGTCAAAATCAATATACCCAAAGGTATCAGTACCATTGTTTTCGATGGTTTGTCATCAAAAATCAACCCTTCAAGTATTCAAGTTTCGGGGCAAGGAAATTACACCATTCTGGAAGTAAAATACGAGATTCATTATCCCGGTCCCGATGCCCCGAAAACCCTGCCCGGCAAAATAATACATGAAATTCATTTCCTCGAAGACTCTATTGAAAAGGCTAACTATTTACTTGAAGAATTGGTAATGAACAAACAAGCTCTTGAGCAGGAAAAAGCACTGCTTTCTGCAAACAAAATCATCAGGGGTGAAGGCCATTCCGATACGATGCCTGTATTGCGGGAAGCAATGGCTTATTACCGGCAGCAAATGAAAAACATAAATAAGGCATTGATGAACAACAAAATGTATCAATCAAAAGCTAAAAAAGCATTGCTGCGAATGCAAGACAGATTAACACTGCTAAAAAACTATAATACGCATCATGGGAACATAGATGAAGCAGATAAAACACCAAACCATCAGGTATTGGTAAGCATATCGGCAGATGCAGCAGTTAATGGTTTTATGCAAATCAATTATATGGTTCAAGGTGCAGGATGGTCTCCTAAATATGACTTGCGTGCCAGCGATATTCAAAGCCCGGTAAGTTTAACGTATAATGCCAATGTTTATCAAAACACAGGAATAGACTGGGCAGGTGTAAAGCTCACTTTATCAACGGCAAATCCTAATCAAAACAACGATAAACCGGTAATGCCTGTTTGGTATATCAATTATTATATGGCCATCAATACTCGCACTTCAAACCTTTGGGAAGATAAAGAGATGGCAGTTGCCGACAGTCAAGTTGAAACTAGCGGCAATGCTATGCCGGCTGACGCTATAACCGATTATGCCACCCTATCGGCAACAATAGGAAATTTTGAATTTGCCATAAAACAAGTTTATGATATTCCCTCAGATGGAATAAGCCATACCGTGGCCGTGCTTAAGAGAAATCTTATTGCCGATTATTATTATTACCTCCTGCCAAAATACGATCAGGATGCATTTTTGATGGCAAAACTTAGCGGATGGGAAGAGCTGAGCTTACTGCCCGGAAACGTAAATATTTATTATGCAGGCACTTATATTGGAAAAACAAGTCTGAACCCGATGGTTTTGAACGATACCCTGGAATTGTCGCTGGGAAGAGATAAAAATATCAGTTCCAAAAGGACTAAAGTAAAAGACAAGGAAAAAGATGAGATAATAGGTAATGACCGGAAAAAGACCATTACTTATGAACTGGCTTTTAGAAATAATAAAAGTATGCCGGTAAAATTATTTATAGAAGATCAGATACCGGTAGCATTAAGCAAAGAGATTAAAGTTACATTGATAGATGATGGTGGTGCAAATTTCGATAAAGACAGTGGTTTTCTTCGCTGGAGGGTAATTCTCGGAGCAAAAGATCAACAAAAACTAAGCTTTACTTACTCGATAAAATATGATAGCGATAAAAATTTGCTGGGCAATTTATAAAAATTAGCTATCAACATGATTGAAAAAAAGACTGCTTAACGGTGGTCTTTTTTTATTTCCAAATGTAATTCTTTCAATTGCTTGTCATCGGCAATTGAGGGGGCATCGAGCATGGTATCCCTACCGGCATTATTTTTGGGAAAAGCTATATAATCACGAATAGAATCGGTACCGCCAAACATAGAACAAAGCCGGTCGAAACCGAAAGCAATACCACCGTGTGGAGGTGCGCCATACTCAAATGCACCTAATAAAAAACCAAATTTTTCTTTTGCTTCTTCATCGCTAAAGCCTAATAAAGAAAACATTTTTTCCTGCAATGGTCTTTCATGTATTCTGATAGAACCACCTCCTATTTCCACCCCGTTGATAACCAAATCATAAGCATTGGCTTTAACTTGTGCAGGGTTTGTATCCATCAAAGGAATATCCTCTTTTTTAGGAGAAGTAAAGGGATGATGAAGGGCAACAAAACGTTGGTCTTCCTCCGACCATTCGACCAATGGAAAATCAGTAATCCAAAGTGCTTGATAATCATTGGCATCCGTAAGATTAAGTTGTGCCGCCAATCTTAGCCTCAACAAACCCAAAGCCCGCCTGACAGCAAGATCATTGCCTGACATTAAAAGCAATAAATCACCCGGATGGGCATTCATTGTTTCTTGCCATAGTTTCAAATCATCCGGATTATAAAATTTATCGACAGACGATTTAAAGGAGCCATCTTCGTTTACTTTCACCCAAATAAGACCCTGACCGCCAACTTGAGGGGTTTTTATATAATCGATGAGTTTGTCGATTTGTTTCCGCGACCAGGTAGCAGCACCGGGAGCCACTATTCCGGCAACCAAGTCAGCCTGATCAAAAATACCAAAGCCTTTTCCTTTGCTTTGATGCGACAAATCGACAATACTCATACCGAAACGAATATCGGGTTTATCACTTCCGTATAAGCGCATAGCTTCCTGGTACGACATTCTTGGGAAATCATCCAAATCAATCTCTTTTACAGTACGAAAAATATGTTTGATAAATCCTTCAAAAGTATTCAATACATCTTCCTGATCTACAAAAGACATTTCGCAATCAATTTGCGTAAATTCCGGTTGACGATCGGCCCGTAAATCTTCATCACGAAAGCATTTTACCAATTGAAAATAACGATCGAAGCCGGCAACCATTAAAAGCTGTTTAAAGGTTTGGGGAGATTGGGGTAAAGCATAAAACTCTCCTTGATTCAGTCTTGAAGGAACAATAAAATCGCGTGCACCTTCTGGTGTTGTTTTTATCAATACCGGTGTTTCAATCTCGATAAACCCTTTTGCATCAAGATAAGACCGGCAAGCTTTACTTAAGGCATACCGGAGTTCCATATTTGATTTAATATCAGGACGCCTTAAATCAAGATAACGATATTTCATCCTGATATCTTCACCGCCATCAGTCGTTTTCTCGATAGTAAAAGGGGGGACTTTTGATGTATTGAGGATATCCAGTTTAGCAGCTTTTATTTCAATTTCTCCGGTAGGCATTTCCGGATTTTTATTGGATCGTTCACAAACCAAACCCCGGATACGCACTACATATTCGCGACCTAATTTCCGGGCATTTTTACATAATTCAATATCTTCATCCTGATTGAATACAATTTGTGTAATTCCGTAGCGATCACGTATATCCACAAAAGTCATTCCTCCCAAATCTCTTGTTTTCTGAACCCAACCGGCCAATACAATTTCTTTACCGGTATCTTTCAGTCTTAATTCACCACAAGTATGTGTACGCATCATGAGTATTCCATATTTTGAAAGAGCAAAGTTACTGATTGATGAAGAATAATTGCTATTATGAAAGAATTAGCGAAAGATCGTTTTACGGTTAGCGTCAAAATTCAGCAATATGAAAAACATGATGCTAAAACCAAGTAGTGAGGATCCCCCATAGCTGAAAAATGGCAGAGGGATTCCCACAACCGGAAATATGCCTAAAGCCATTGAGATATTGACTACAATATGGACCAAAAAGATTGATAATACCCCGTATGCATAAATTTTGCTAAAACGCGATCGTTGCCGTTCGGCCAGAAATATAATGCGTAGCATAAAGGCCATAAAAAGCAATACCAGCACACCGGAACCGAGGAAGCCCCATTCTTCGCCAAGCGTTGAGAAGATAAAATCTGTGCTTTGTTCGGGTACAAATTCTCCTTTTGTCATAGTGCCTTTTAGAAATCCTTTACCGGTCAATCCTCCTGAGCCTATGGCTATTTTCGATTGTGTAACATTATAATCAGCTCCCCGGTCGGCAGCTTTTCCAAGCAATACATTGATCCGGTTCTTATGATGTTCTTTCAATACATGTTGAAAAACAGCCTTTACGCCAAACTGGGTATAAACTCCGGTAAGGCCAAACAGTAGCAAGAGAAGAAGCAAACGTGATTTTCTTTTTTTTGCTTGTCGTAAAACAAAGGGAAGAGTAAGCAGAAAAATAATTGAAACAGCCACTAATACCGGAATAGGTCCCAGCCAGATAGTAAGCAGGAATAAAATGGCCAATACCATAAGAATAAGAAAGGGCCAAAGCGGAAAAGCTTCTCGGTACAGGACAATAATAAGACCAAGATAAACCAATACAGAACCCGGATCAGGTTGCATGAGAATAAAAATTGCAGGCAACATAATAATGGATAGAGCCAATATTTTTGTTTTAAAATATTTCATATTAGCCTGTACCCCGGTAAGATAGCGGGCTAATGCGAGCAGAGTAGCAAATTTTGCTAATTCTGAAGGTTGCAGTTTAAAGCTGCCAATTTGAAACCAGGAATGAGCTCCTTTAACAGCAGGAGCCAGAAACAGAACAGCAATAAGCATCAGTATGACCATTCCGTAAAAAAAATAGGCAAACGTAGCATAGAATTTTTGATCGATAATCAAAAGTAGCATACCCATAAACAAAGAAACCGCTATCCATAACAATTGCTTTCCATGTTGGGTACTCAGATCAAACCAAGGCATGGCATCGCCCCGGAAATCAACAGCATAGATATTGGCCCAACCCCATGCCAGGAGGAGGAAATAGAGCAAAATGCTCCAGAAGTCGAGTGAAAGCACTCTATTATCATTTCGAATCATGATAATCAATTACTTTTTGCTGTACATAATTTTCCAACCACTTTTTATTGTCAGGGATATGACCTTTCAAGTATTTTTCGATGGCTAAGCCGGCCACCGGTGCTGCCCATGAGCCCCCAAATCCTGCATTTTCAATAATCACTGCAATAGCTATTTTAGGATGAATACGAGGGGCAAAAGCTGCAAAAATGGAATGATCTTCACCAAAAGGATTTTGTGCCGTACCGGTTTTGCCGCAAACCACAATAGAATCGACCCGGGCCAATTTTGCAGTACCTTTTTCTACTGCCAGCTCAAGGCCGTTCATAATCAATTCAAAATTAGCCGAATCAATACCGGTAAAGTGTTTTACATAATATTGGCCCAAACCCAAAGTATCGTTGTCATCTTTCACAACCAAATGGGGTTTATAATAAGTACCCCGGTTGGCAATGATCGCATATACATTGGCCAATTGCAGTGGAGTCACTAATATTTCACCCTGCCCGATTGCATCTGATATGATGGTTGAAGCCCTCCACCGGTAATTACCATATATTTTTTTATAGTATTCAGGAGTTGGAATATTTCCGGCATATTCATTTTGTAAATCAATACCGGTTTTTACTCCCATTTGCATTTGCTTCAAGTATTTATCCCAAACAGCCAAAGCTTCGTCTTCATCAACATATTTTTGATTACTGATCATCCGTGCAAAAACCTGACAGAAATAAGAATTGCAAGAAATTTCAATCGCTTTGGTAAGCGAATGAACAGGGCCGTGGTTATGGCAGCCGATGTGTAAACTGGCAATATAAAAGCCACCATGACACGGAAAACCTTCATGAATATTTAGTAAATTTTCCTGTAAAGCAACCAAAGCCATAAGTGGTTTAAAGGTAGATCCCGGGGGATAAAGAGCCGTAAGTGGCCGGTTAATCAAGGGCTTATTAATGCTATCGTCAAGCAAATGTTTATAATTAGACCCGCGATTTCGACCTATCAGCAGGTTAGGATCGTAGCCTGGGCTGGAAACCATAGCCAGAATTTGTCCGGTTGCAGGTTCGATAGCGACCAGGCTAGCTCTTTTTCCTTGCAATAGCCATTCAGCATAAGCTTGCAAATCAACATCAAGGCCGGTAATCAGTGTTTTTCCTTCAACAGCAGAAGTATCAAATTTCCCGTTTTCAAATTGTCCGATATTTCTTCCCAATTTATCACGAACATAATATTCCAAACCTTTTTTTCCTCTGAGTAGTTTTTCATATTTTAGTTCAAGGCCACTTTTCCCGATGTAATCGCCCGGTACGTACCGGTTTCCGGATTTTTCTAATTCTTTTTCATTTACTTCTCCCATATCACCCATAATATGGCCGGCTAAGGCAAAAGGATAATGTCTTACACTCCGGCTTTGAATAGAAAAACCGGGAAAGAGAAATCTTTTTTCTTGAAAGGCAGTAATATCATCTGGCGAAATCTGACTAACTAAAACAGCCGCTTTATACGGTGAGAAATAAGCTTTTTTATTTTCCTTCAGCACTTCAAAGCGTTTTTTGATTACGCTATCCGGCACTTTGAGTAAAGCGGCCAGTTTACTAGTATCAAGATTTCGAACTTTTGAGCGGGTTACCAGCACATCGTAAACCGGTTCGTTGCTGACTAAAAGCTGTCCATTTCTATCGTAAATAAGCCCCCGGGCCGGATATATGGTTTCGCGACCAATATCACTGGCTTTTCTTTTGTAGGTTTTATCGAGTATTTGTAAATCAAATAAGCGGATAATCAATACAAGGCTGATTATAATAATCAAGCTTTTAATAGCTACCGTTCGACTGCTTCCTTGTTTCATCATCAACTATATCGGTTTCGATGCCGGGATACAATAAATAATGATTGTAAAAGAATCATAATCAAGAGGCTCAATAAGCTTGTAAATACAACTTTTTTTATTAAATATCCGGGATAGCTCAAGCTCATAATTTCCAGACTGAAATAGGCTAAATGATGAATTAAAGTAAGAGTACCGGCATAAATCAGAAACCATCGATAGCCCAGGCTAAAAACATGCGGTTTATCTTCAGGATCGTAACCTTCCACGGGGGCAATCAAAGAAACCACAAATGGTCTGATAAAACCGATTAAAACGGTAGCCATCATTTGCATAGCACCGGTATTTGAAAAGATATCAACGATAAAGCCACTCATAAAACTAAGTAGCAATACAAACCATGTTGGACTATCGAGGGGAAGCATCAACACAATAAGAAGGTATATTCTTGGTATGATATAAGCGTTTATGGCCAATCGATCGAAGAGCAATACTTGTAAAAGGATCAGAATGACAAAGCGTAGTATAAGGGTCAATACTTGTTTACTCATTTGCATTGATTGATTCAAGCAATTGCTGCTCACGTTTAAAAATATAGTTCACCACGTACACATGATCCAGGCTACTAAACAAAGTAGATAAGCGCACACTGATATTAAAATAATTGCTGCCCAATGGGATATATACACTATCTACAACTCCAATTAAAATATCACCCGGAAAAATGGTAGAATAAGAAGAGGTAAGTATGGTATCTCCCGGCAAGACATTGTTGAAGCGGCCTATGTCTTGCAATTGAGCATGAAGCCGGTCTATTTTATTCCATGCCAGGATACCTGTGATATTATTTCTTTTGATTTTTGCCTTAGCACTAAATTTATGATGCAGCACAGAAATAGCGGTAGCAAAGTGATCTGACACATGATTGACGACACCAACAATACCCTGGGGTCCGATCAGGCCCATCCCCGGTTCGATACCTTGTTTTTTTCCTTGATCAATGGTGATATAATTGTTAAAATTTGAAGTGCTGTTATTAATCACTCTTGCCGGAATATAGGTATAAATGATTTGGCCTAAAGAATCGGCTGTCTGCATCACTTTTGAAGAATCGATCCGGTGTGAACCCGGAAGCATTGATCTCAATTTGGCATTTTCCATCAACAACTTATTATTTTCAGCATTCAGATGAAAATAATCAATTGATTTTTGAAAACGGTTTAAGATACTGCCTGATATGCGATTAGCGGAATGAATAAAATAAACTTGTTGAAAATGTTTCTGTTTATAGGTGATATAAAATCCGAAAGCCTCCATCATCAGAAAAAGGAAAAAGGCATAATACCGGATAAAAAACAAGATTAAATTCCGCATGGCTGATCATCTTAGACAAAGCGCGTTCAAAACCGAATCAGGCAATCAAAATGCTTAAAAATTTAGCACGATCTTTCAATACGATACCGGTACCTCTAACAACGGCCCTCAAGGGATCATCGGCCACATGAACCGGTAGTTTTGTTTTTTGTGAAAGTCGTTTATCCAAACCCCTTAACAGTGCTCCTCCACCGGTAAGATATAATCCGGTTTTGTAAATATCGGCAGCCAATTCGGGTGGTGTAATTTCTAATGCTTTTAATACTGCTTCTTCAATTTTTGTAATGGATTTGTTGAGGCAATGTGCAATTTCAGAATAATTTACAATAATTTGTTTGGGTATGCCCGTCATTAAGTCCCGGCCATTTACCGGAAAATCTTCAACCGGATCGTCCAGCTCGGTAAGAGCCGAACCTACATGAATTTTTATTTGTTCGGCCGTTCGTTCCCCGACCAGCATATTGTGTTGACGCCTGATATAATTAACAATATCAAAATTAAATTCATCACCGGCAATGCGGATAGACTGATTGCAAACAATACCGGAAAGAGCAATTACGGCAATTTCAGTAGTACCACCTCCTATATCAATAACCATATTGCCCATAGGTTCCTGAACATTGATTCCTATTCCTATGGCAGCAGCCATAGGTTCATGAATCAAATATCTTTCACGGGCACCTGCCTGTTCTGCCGAATCGTAAACTGCTCGTTTTTCAACCTCAGTGATACCTGAAGGTATGCATATTACCATAGCCAGCGATGGTTTAAATAATCGTCCTTTTGGATTAATCATTTTAATCATTGCTCTGATCATAGCCTCTGCCGCCTGAAAATCAGCTATTACGCCATCTTTTAATGGCCTGATGGTTTTGATGTTATCATGCGTTTTTTCGTGCATTTGCATGGCCTGGCTTCCAACGGCTATGACTTTATCTGTTCTTCGGTCTATGGCAACAATAGAAGGTTCATCCACTACAACTTTATTATCATAAATAATGAGTGTATTGGCAGTACCTAAGTCTATGGCAATTTCTTGCGTAAAAAAGTTAAATAATCCCATGGGTAATTCTCTCTGGATTTTGAATTGTAAAAATAAGAAGATTGTGCTTTAATGCTCCATTAAGTTAGTCCAAATCCAAATGATAATCAAAAGAATAAGAAAATGATAGAAAGTAAATCCTAAGCAATCGTTTATCCGTGCTTAAAATGTCTGATTCCGCTAAAAACCATGGCGATTTGATGTTCGTTACAATAATCAACCGATTGTTGATCTCGAATTGATCCTCCGGGTTGAACAATGGCTGTGATACCGGCTTTACCGGCAATTTCAACACAATCGGGAAAGGGGAAAAATGCATCACTTGCCATAACGGCTCCCTGAAGATTAAAATTAAAATGTTGTGCTTTTTCTATGGCCTGGTTCAGGGCATCAACCCGGCTGGTTTGGCCGGTTCCAATACCGATTAATTGCCGGTCTTTTACTATAGAAATTGCATTTGATTTTAAATGTTTTACGATTTTATTTGCAAATATTAAATCTGCTAATTCGGCTGCTGTGGCTTGCCGCTTGGTAGCCGGTTTCATATCCTTTTCCGATTCGGTATTCAAATCTGTTTCCTGCCATAATACACCATTTAATAAACTTTTAAATTGTGAATGACCGAAGGAAAAGAGTTTCTGCACTAAAATAATTCTGTTTTTTTGCTTTTAAGTATTGAAAGTGCTTCATCATGATAAGCGGGTGCAATTACTACTTCTACAAACAATTTATTGATTTCTGCTGCTGTCTCCGCATCCATGGTACGATTGCAGATGATGATGCCGCCAAAAGCTGAAACCGGATCACCCGATAATGCATCGTTCCAGGCTTCAATCAAGCTGTCTCTCTGAGCCAGTCCACAAGTATTTGTATGCTTCAATACGGCTAGTGTACATCCTTGAAAATCGGCTATTACCCGAACCGCTGAATCGATATCTACCAAATTATTATAAGAAATGGCTTTGCCGTGCAATTGTTCAAATGCTTGATCCAAATTTCCAAAGAAGACTGCTTTTTGATGTGGATTTTCGCCATATCGTAAGGCCTGCCCTTCAGTAAATCTAATTTCTAATCCGGTTTGATTGTTGGCTGAAGAAAAATAATTACTGATACTATGATCATAATGAGCTGAAACCCGGAAAGCCTCCATCGCATATTGCTTCCTGTCTTCCAAACTTATGGAAATGCCTTTTTTATCCAGCAGCTTTTCAAATGCACCATATTGGTTTTGAGACGACACGACCAGGCAATCTTTATAATTCTTGGCTGCTGCACGAATTAAAGAAATGCCTCCAATATCAATTTTTTCAATAATTTCATCTTCATCATTGCTTTGTTTTACCGTTTCCTCGAAAGGATATAAATCCACAATAACCAAATCAATTTCGGGAATATCGTATTCTTTCAATTGTTCCAAATCATGTTCATCATGCCGTCTGGCAAGGATTCCACCAAAGACTTTCGGATGCAATGTTTTTACCCTTCCTCCTAGAATGGAAGGATAATTTGTTAATGCTTCCACAGTATTCACCTTCACGCCAATGTTTTGAATATATTTTGCGGTTCCACCGGTAGAATAAATACTAATATTAAGTTGGTCAAGTTTTTTTACTATGGAATCAAGACCTGACTTGGAGTACACAGAGAATAAAGCCGAACGAATGGATTTTACATCAGACATGGATAAGATTTTAAGCATTTGATGCTGCAAAGATAGTTTATCGATGCCGGCAATTGCTAAAATGATAACAGCAAATTGTTGAAAGGTCAGTCAATTATTATTGCAACTGATGTGCATTATTTCTATTAGCCCAAAGCACCATAAGCATACCTACATAAAAAGGCATCATAGGAATTTTATAGCGAACCAAGGCACCAAAATTATAAGAAGTAAAACCTACGGCAAAGCCGAAAATAATAGAAAAGATAAAACAAGAAAACAGAAACGGATGACTCCAGATTTTTTGTAATGTTCTGAGGGGACCTGTTTTAAAAAACACCAAAAGAGTGAGCAGCAGAATAGCAAAATTTTCGAGTGCCGAAGCCAGAATAACCACGCTGCCGGCTTCCCAGGGGAAAGGTCTGAACAGGGCAATACTCAATGCTTTTGGAAACAAACGAAGCATACCGGCAGGACTCATATCCACATCGGCACCAAGCGTATAGCCCGAACCACCTTCAGATGCTACCTGATGCCAGGACTGAAAACCTTCGGCTGCATTTTCAAGATTATTTACCGAATATTTCCCTAATTCATCACCAATACCACTTATCAGGCGATAGCCCGAATAGGAAATAATCAACATAAAAAATGGAATCATAGCCATGCGTAAGAATTTACTCGGCATCAGATTTCTGTATTGATTTCCAATCCATAATAGTGCTGCCGGTATGAAGGCAAGGATAATATAGGGTTTAATACCAATAATTAATATGGAAGAAAGGCTGATCATAAACAAGGCTTTAAAAAAAGATTGACGTTTGATAAACAATAACCAAATACCTCGAACAAGCCAACCCAAAGCCCCAAGGCTTACCGTGTCTTTCAGAATACCTGAGCCCCAGAAAAAAACCGAAGGTAAAAACAGTACCGCTATAGCCAGTTCTTTATCAATGCCTTTGAATATGGAAGTGAAAGTGCGATAAAGCGCCCAAACACCTGAATAGGAGAAAAAGGCAAAAAGCAGGGAACTGCCTGCATAAGTATTGAAAGACAGCAAATTTACAAAAGAAGTGATTTTTGTAATAAGCAATTCGGCCGGACCTCTATAGATATACTGATATCCGGGCCGGGCATAAGAAAGAAATTCAAAATAATGTCTTCCATGAGGTGCTTCCCACAAGAAAGACCATGCATGACCCGGTGAAGCGGCAAAAAAAGCTAAGTACGATTTGCCTCCATAGAAATAACCAAACGTATCACCACCTCCATAATAATACTGATATACTAAAGCAAAACCGATTGCTCCCAGCATTTTTACAAGCAAACCTTTGCTAAACCATCGATATTCAGGCGATTCTTTTACTTTTTTTCTTTGATAATAAGAAGCAAACAGAAGCAATACAACAAAATATATGGGTGCAATAATAAAATCTGCAAAAGTCATAATAAAAGAATATTGCTACCTAGCGAAAATACTGTTTTGACAAGCTTTTATATCAAAAAAAAGATGTCTTTTGGAAAAGAAGAATGCAATTAAGATAACATCAGTTTATCCTGATGTTTTCTCCAACCTTTTTGATACATAAATTGTAAGAGTAAAAACTGTATAAAAAAGAATGCTATAACGGCAAAACTATACCACCAAATCCAATGAAAATATAAGCGATAAAGAATATAAACTTCGGGTAATGATAATAAGGCAATAAGCGCAAACAACAATGTAACCGATTCATCACTCAATCCGAGAAAGACAAATTGATGGGTGGTATGATCTTTACCCCCGGCAAAAGGAGACTGACCTCTAAGCAAACGTCTGATGATAACCGTTGTAGTATCAAATAAAGGAAGTTGAAAAACAGCAAGCGGGATTAAAAACTGCCTGATTTGAAAATATTCACCGGTAGGATTTTTAAAATTCCACATACACCAAATGCTGGTAGCAGCCAGCAATACACCCAAAAACTGGCTACCGGAATCACCCATAATTAATCTCGCTGGATGCCAGTTGAAAAATAAGAATCCTAAAACAGAAGCAATGACAAGTGCAAATAAAAGCATCGTAGTGGTGAATACTCCTGACATTAAAAAAACGATAAGCATAGCATTTAGCAAAATACCGATAGACACCACGGAAGTAATTCCATCCATATTATCAATCATGTTGATACTGTTCATAATAGCAACGACCCAAATTATTGTAAACAAACTGTTTAAAATAATACTTGGAGTAAGCGGAATAATCAAACCGGATGCAATTAGGATATTGGCACAGGTCAGTTGGCCTAAAAATTTTAATAATGGGTAAGTATTGTAAGCATCATCGGCCATACCGATAAAAAAGCCAAGAGATACAGCCAAAAACAAGCCCAATAATTGGCGGCTGCCGGCATCATGGTTTGAAAAATCAATCATACCGATAAGAAAAATCGCCATCACAAAAAGCATGTAAAAGGAGAAGCCTCCCAAAGCAGGTTTAGTTTCCTCACTCCATCTGATTTGTCCATCCTGATTACGGCTGCCAAGATTTAATGAAAAACGAATTAATATTCTATTGATAACAAGAGAAAGGATAATAAAGCCTATAAATAAAAGAGGAAATACAATATTGCTATGTCCGATGTCAATCATAATATCAGGCTTTCTTCTTTCGCCACAATTTATTTTTAGGTTGGTCTTCGGAAAAATAGCCATAGCCATAGGACTGTGCATATCCGCCATAAGCTCTTTTTCTTAATTTCACATCATTCAAAATGATTGACAAATGTTCGATACGTTTATCCTCATACCAGCGGTTAGGAAGGTTTAAGAAATCACGTTCGGAGTATTCGGCACGATAAACAAAGACAGGATAGTCAATGTTTTGCATTAATTGCATGGCATCGGTTACCAGGGCAACCGGTGGCGTATCGATAACAACCTTATCATAAGTATCGGTAAGTTTTTGAAGCACTTCTTTGAAATTATCGGATAATAATAATTCGGCAGGATTAGGAGGCACCGGACCGGCAGTAATCACATCAAGTCCTTCATGTTCTGTTTTTCTGATACCGTCTTGCCAATGCTGCCGTCCAATAAGAATAGTGGTCATACCCAGATTATTATCAAATCCAAATGCCTGATGAATTTTGGGCTTCCGCAAGTCCAAATCAAGCAAAACAACTTTATTTCCGGCCATTTGCAATACACTGGCCAAATTAACGGCAACAAAAGTTTTTCCTTCTCCGGCAATGGTAGATGTAATAGCAATTGTTTTTTGATTTTTTCCGGCATGCAAAAATTCAAGATTTGTTCTGATGCTTCTAAATGATTCGGCTACTACAGCTTTAGGGTTATCGAATACTACAGGCCTTGATAGCGGCATTTTTCTTTTTAAGTGTGGAACAAGCCCCAAAATAGGTATATCGGTATTGTCTTCAAGATCGCGTAAAGACAGTATTTTATTTTGCATCAGATAGCGAATAACGATAAGACCGGCACCGAGAACAAGTCCTATAAACAAAGCGATTAATTGGATAAATCGCCTGCGCGGTGCAATCATAAAGGCACCTGAGGCACCTTCAAGTATAGAATATTTTGAAACAATTCCGGCTTTTATTATTTCATATTCCAAGGATTTTTCTTTGAATTGTAAATAATATTTTTGTTTTAAATCGTAAAGCCGGGTAAGCCTTAATATTTCAGCTTGTTTTTCGGGTAAATTAAGATAATTATGTTCGTATTGACTATACTGATATTTGATCCGTTGATACTCTTTATCAATATTTTCTTTGGCATTTGCAACGGCTAGCAATAAATCTTTTTTGGTTTGTGCAATCTGATTATCCAAAAATTTTACCCTGAGATGATTGGGAGTAAGACCAATTAACAGCTCTTGCCTTTGGGTCTCAAGATCAACAATTTGCGAAATAGCCGCAGAAAAATCGCTGAAATTCCCCAGTGTTGAAAAGGGTATAGCCGATAGTGAATGACCTCCTTTTATATAATCTTCGAGCCATTTTATTGATCTGAGATTATTTTCAAGATCCAGCATCTTTTCATCCAATACATCAAGTTGACCTTGTAAAAATGTTTGCTCCGTTTCAGGGTTTACAATTTTATTATCTTGCTTATACAATCTTATTTGTCTTTCGCTGCCAAGCAAATCTATCATCAAAGTATCCATTTGCGAATTGATAAAACTTAGCACATGATTTGCACTCTCCATTTGCCTTTCTCTGTCATATTGTACAAATACCTTGGTAATAGCATTGGCCCAATCTGCCGCTTTAGATGCTACATTATCGCGAACGGTTATGCTTAATATTTGCGACCTGCTACTTACAACCGATATACTGAGATTCCTTCGAAGTTTATTAATCAGGGTTGCTTCATTATTGATGACAAAAAACAAATCCCGCTGATCAATTTGTTGTTTGGGATTAGAAAGCGACAAGCTTATGCTGAAACCCGGCAATTCATAGTTTGCATCGTAGTCGAGCATATCGGGCAGCAAAGCATTACCCTCTTCATCAAGCAATTGATATTGTTGATTGTTTATCAAGGATACATAAATAGGCTTATCATAAATAGCCGGATCTTTTACACGCACACTGGCCAAAAAAGGAGTGGATGAATACAATTCGGTATTCATGAATTTACCTTTTGAAAAATAGCTTACTTCAAGCGGAAGTTGGCTTAACGCCCGTTGTAAAATAGCAGAAGACCGGATTACTTCTACATCGCTATAAGCATCATGACGGGCTTGCTGGCCTACAAAATCGAGGGCTTTTGTCGTTTCTGTTTCTTTATAAATTATTTTGGCCGAAGCTTCGAAAGTCAGGGGTGTGTACCGCAAATAAATAATTGCCACTATAAAGGCAGTAATCAAAAATATAATCACCCAAATGATACTTTTCCGAACGGTATTTATCAATAATGGGAAATTAAATCCTTCGCCAAAAATTCTTTCCAAAGAATTGTTTATACGTTTTCGATTATTTTCCACTACTCGTTGTTTTTATAAGAATGTAGATGGAAACAACACTAGTAATGATGCCGACAATTGGTGATATTTCTCTCAATACACCGTTGGTGATTTTGGTGGTAGGTTCTATATAAATAATATCATTAGCCTGTAGTGTCATTTCGGCTTGTTTCATACCGTCTATGCTTGACAAATCAATAATGGCAACCTGTGGATTCTCCAAATCACCTCTTATTAATTTTATTTTATAGGCTTTTCCATTCGCCTGAATTCCTCCGGCTTTCCCCAGTACTTCAATTAATGACATGTTTTCATTGTCGAGGGCTATTACGCTTGCCTCATCACTACCATTATATACCACTACCCGTCTATTGCTTACTTCCAACAGCACAAAGGGTTCTTTATAATACTTGGCATAAGCATTTTTCAATTTATCCTGTGCTTCGGGTATGCTGAGGCCGACCAGATTTTGCAAGCCAATTATGGGTAATTCCACAAGACTGTCTTGCCTAACTAAATAAGACATCCGGTTGTTTTGTTGCACACTGCTCGTATTTTCAAATACAGGTACTAATGAGCTTACCTGATTATATGCATCATTTGATAACACCCGTAAATCGAGTTTATCGCCCGGCTCAATACGATATTCATCTGCCGGCATTTGGTTTAAGGGGGTAATCGGATAATCTTTTGGCAATTGAAACATCACATTGGGATAAAAGATGCGACAGGAGCTTAGCGCTGTAATCCAAATCAGCAATAATGAATAAAAAAAACTTTTTTGCATAAATTCTGATTAGATAACAAAAGTAAAAAATGAAGACAATTAATCAAGTTGCCCGATGCTTACACGGATCACCGGGATAGTAAGTTACGATATAAACCCGCCATATCATCAACAAGCCTTTTATAATGGAATAATTGCTGTATTGTTTCAATCCGTTTTATTGCTTCTTGTGTGAACGATGAAAGATGGTCTATCATTGTCGATAAATTAGCAGCAAAAGCAGCAACATCACCGGGTTGTGACAACAATGCATTGCGCCCCACATCTACAATATCGGCAATACCACCTACATTGGTTGAAACAATTGCTTTTCCTGCGGCTTGAGCTTCTATTAACGATACCGGTGTTCCTTCATCATCAGAGCTTAGCGTTACAATATCAACTCCGGCCATCAGTTCATCAATGGCCTTTATCCAGGAGGTAAACATTATCAATGTTTTTTGCTCAGTAGAATTCCCTTCGGAATAACGTAACAGCAATTGACTGCAATAATTTTTAAGTTCTGTCATCAATTCACCATCGCCTACTACAAATACTCTTAAATTTTGCTGTTGCCGTTTGGGTAATAATGCAATGGCCCGTAGCAATAATTTATGATTTTTGATAGCGGTAAGCCTGCCTACAATGGCAATGCTTATTTCATGATCTTCAATATTAAATCGTTTTCTAAAAGCCTTTCGTTTCAGGCTTGTGTTTATTTGAAATTTACTTAAATCAAATCCTAATGGAATAATTTTAAATTTTTCTTCGTCAGCAATCCTGTAAACATACGACAGTTCGTGTTTTTGCTGCTTACTTAATGCGATTAATACATTGGTTTTCCGGGCAAGAAATCTTTCAATTTTCAAAAAGGCTTTGGTCTTTACCGTATTGAAATAAGCATTGAATACATGGCCATGAAAAGTATGAATGATGACCGGCACCTTCAGATGAAAAGCTGCAAGCCGCCCTAAAGCACCGGATTTAGCAGCATGGGTATGTACAATATCCGGTTTAAAATCATGAATAATATTTTTTATTTCCCGATAGGCAAGCCGGTCGTTGTAAGGGTGAATATGGCGATACATGTGCCGAACGGTTTGCACTTCAAGACCCAAATTATCGGTAATAAACCGGGCACTAGCTTCATTTTTATTAATTTGTCCGGCAATTAGTTTTGTTTCAAAATCAGTATCTAAATATTTGCTCAGATAAGCAACATTATAGGTTGGGCCTCCTAAATTTAATCTGTTAATAATTCTGAGTATTTTCGGCATAATGCTAATGGCTTACAACAAAAGTAGTATTTCCACAGGTTTTACAAGTTCGGTATATAATGCCGGACTCAATCTGTTTGCTTTATTAACTTTGCCATAAATATTGAATAGCCATAAAAAATGAAGCAAGCAAAAAGATATACCATCACGGCAGCACTGCCTTATGCCAACGGGCCTATTCATATCGGGCAACTGGCAGGAGCATACATATCACCCGACATCTTTACCCGCTATCTTAGATTAAAAGGCAAAGAGGTAGTATTTATTTGCGGCTCTGATGAAAATGGTATTGCCATTACACTTAAAGCATTAAAAGAGGGAAAAACACCTCAGGAAATAGTTGATTACTATCATGAATTAAACAAAAAAAGTTTTCATGATTTTGGAATATCATTTGATATTTATCATCGTACATCATCTGAGATTCATCATAAAACAGCCGCTGAATTTTTTAAAACTTTGTATGACAAAGGTGAATTTATAGTGGAAGAATCGGAACAATATTACGATGAAGAATACCATCAATATCTTGCCGACAGGTATATAAGCGGATGCTGTCCAATTTGTAATCATGATGCAGCCTATGGCGATCAATGCGAAAAATGCGGTTCGAGCCTCAACTCCAAAGATCTCATCAACCCGGTAAGTACCTTAAGTGGTAAAAAACCGATACTCAAAAAAACTACACATTGGTATTTACCGATGCAAAAATTTGAACCCTGGCTGAAAGAATGGATTCTTGAAGAACATAAACATGATTGGAAGAAAAATGTATATGGTCAATGCAAATCCTGGCTTGAACAAGGGCTTCAACCCCGGGCTATGACACGCGACCTCAATTGGGGGGTGAAAGTGCCGCTACCCGGTGCCGAAGGTAAAGTACTGTATGTATGGTTAGATGCTCCCATTGGTTACATCTCCGCTACAAAAGCATGGGCTGCTGAAAAAGGAATCGACTGGAAACCGTGGTGGCAGTCTGATGATACCCGCTTGATTCATTTTATCGGAAAAGATAATATCGTATTTCATTGCATTATCTTCCCCATTATCCTGAAAGCCCATGGAGATTATATTTTACCGGATAATGTGCCTGCCAACGAATTCATGAATATGGAAGGCGATAAAATATCTACTAGTAGAAATTGGGCGGTATGGTTACACGAATATCTCGAAGATTTTCCGGATAAACAAGATGTACTGCGCTATGTTTTAACCGCCAATATGCCTGAAACCAAAGACAGTGAATTTACCTGGAAAGATTTTCAATCGAGAAACAACAATGAATTGGTTGCAGTGCTCGGCAATTTTGTAAACCGTACGCTGGTTTTAACTCAAAAATATTGTGAAGGTAAAATTCCGGTTTATCTGGAAGAAGTAGCTGATTATAAAATCGAAACTATTCAATCAGAAATAAAATCGTACCTGTCGGCTATCGAAAATCATCTTAATCATTTCCGCTTTAGGGCGGCATTAAACGAATTGATGGGTTTAGCAAGATTTGGTAATAAATTTCTAGCCGATGCTGAACCCTGGAAAATAATAAAAAACAATCCTGAACAAGCAAAACAGATTTTATACATTGCTTTACAAATATGTGCCTCGCTATGTTTAGCTTGCGAACCATTTTTACCGCTTACTGCAAAAAAAATGGCAGAAATGATGTGTATCAATACAAAAGATTTTTCCTGGGATGATATTGGAAGAATCGATTTGCTTAAAAGCAAACAACAACTTCCAAAACCGGGATTACTCTTCGAGAAAATTGAAGATGGTGTGGTTGAACAACAAATAACAAAATTGAAATCCAATCAAAAATTACGGAAAATGGAAAAAGAAAATATTCAACATAAACCACTAATAGATTTTAATCAGTTTGAAAATTTGGAATTACTTGTCGGCACCATAAAAACAGCCGAAAAGGTGCCCAAAACCGATAAATTATTACAATTTACCATAGACCTTGGAAGCGAATCAAGAACCATACTATCGGGTATTGCCGATCAATTTGATCCGGAAGAAATGATTGGTAAACAAGTTTGTATAGTAGCCAATTTAAAACCCAGGAAAATAAAAGGTATCGAATCGGAAGGAATGATATTAATGGCCGAAAATAAAGATGGAAAATTATCCATACTAAGCCCATCAGACATGATTGAACCGGGTTCGGTAATCAGCTGATTCATTTTGGGTAGGCATTATTATCATTATCTTTACCATCGCTCTTTTTGGCCCCATAGTTCAAGGGATAGAATAAAAGTTTCCTAAACTTTAGATCCAGGTTCGAATCCTGGTGGGGTCACTGTTTGCTCATTGCAGGAATAGACTGAAAATGTTGTAGGCCTGCATTCCTCTAAAGCTGCCAAACATTCATTTAGCATTCTGAAACAAAAAAAGACTAGCGGCAATTGAAACAAATTATGGTATGAATGGTAAAAGGGTGTAAATATTACACAAATGGAAAGAGAAAAAAAGAAAACATGGTTCCAAAATACCCCTAAAAAGAAACCATGCTTTCGTTAAGTGAATGAATCAACAATATGCAATTTTACAGCAATAATTTGTAAAAGAGAAATATTTTATCCGCTTTTTTTAATTCCCTTATTCCCTTTTGTATTATTTTTTGTACAGCCTGCTCTCTGTAATGGAATGAATCAGACATAGGCAAAATTGGAAAGAAGCTGAAAAACAGCTTCTTTTTTTTTACTTAACTACTCAATGCAGCATAGTTAACAGAAGACAATTAAGCCGAGGGTACCGACATGTAAATAATGGGAATTTCGATTTGATGTTGCCTGATTTTTTGATAAATTGACTTACCGTCAATTTGTTTTGATTCTTCAAAATCCATCACAATAATATCAGGTGAAAATTCTTGAGCAGTCTCAATGGCTTGTTCAGCCGATTTTACAACACTGGATATTTTATAACCCAATCCTTTCAGGTAAGCACTTAAAGAATTATTTCCTTCCTTTCGGGTAATCAATAAAAGATTTCTCATATGGGGGCATTTGAGAGTGATACAAAAGCTTGCTAAAATTAGCCCTTCTACTCCAATTTGTCAAGACCGGAGAAAAATAAATTTTACATTATGCGGACAAGCAAGACTTTTTTAAGGCTTTGGAAGAATGGGCTTATTGATTTCCTGCATCATTTGCTCTAATTCCAACATGGAATGAGCACCTCCTATTAATTCATACAATTGCTCTACTTCTTTACTATCAAAACTCATTTGACCCGTATATTTTTTGAGGCGTATGATAAACTTTCTATAATAAGAATGGCGAATATCCGAAACATACGATGACAGATTTCTTAATTTGGATAAAAAGTGGTGAAATTCAATATGTGACTGTTCCAAAATCAAATTACCGTAGATAATACGTAACTTATTGCAATATCTGACAATCCTAACCGATCCAAAATCAGTTTCAAATAAAATATCATCTTCCGGTTCTCTGTCCATTTTTTCTTATGATTCTTCTTTATGACTTTATAGACGAACAAAGTTAATACTTCGTTGCCCAATTACCTGTTTTATTGAATATCGTTTCATCGATTCTGTCAAAAAAACGCATTTATAAGCAAGAATCTTTACAATAGCTTTACGTTCCACATCATTGCTTAACAATCTTTAACACTATCGACCACATACTTATTGAGTATCTTCGTGGCATCAAATTCTTTAATTAAACATATTGTATGAAACAATTTCAAAAATTATTTATTGCCTTTGTCACAGCAATCATCTTAGCAGGTTCTGCTCCTGTGAAAGCCGATGAAGGTATGTGGCTGCTCATGTATTTGAATAAAAATTATGAGCAAATGAGAAAATTAGGATTAAAACTCAGTGCCGATGATATTTATTCTATTAACCATTCCTCGATAAAAGATGCTATCGTTTCGCTACGTTTTTGTTCAGCAGAATTGGTTTCACCCGATGGCCTGATGCTTACCAATCATCATTGCGGCTACGAAACGATTCAATACTACAGCTCGGTTGATCATGATTATCTGACCAATGGATTTTATGCTAAAACAAAAGCCGATGAACTGCCTGCCGATGGCGTGGATGCATCCATTTTAATCAGAATGGATGATGTAACCGAACGTTTAAAAGCTTATGCCGATGACCCAATGACGTTAATGCAAGAAAAAAATAAAATTATTGAAGAAGCTACAACTTCAAATTATTACCGGGCCGAAGTGGACGAAATGTTTGACGGTAATCAGTATTTCTTATTCGTTTACGAAACCTTTCCTGATGTCAGACTAGTGGGTGCTCCACCATCAGCTATTGGTAAATTTGGAGGAGATACCGATAATTGGGAATGGCCTCGACAAACCGGTGACTTCTCTATTATGAGAATTTATACCGCACCCGATGGCAGCCCGGCTCCATACTCAAAAGATAATGTACCTTATCATCCAAGACATTTTTTACCCATCAGCTTAAAAGGTGTGGAAACCGGTGATTTTGCCATGATTATGGGATTTCCCGGACGTACCGACAGATACAGGTCTTCTTTTGGTATTAATCTGGATCAATCTCAATCAAACCCTGCCCGGGTTAAAATCAGAGGCGAAAGATTATCTATTATCAAAAACGATATGGATAGTGATGAATCTATCCGGATAAAATACGCTGCCAAATATTCGCAAGTAAGTAATTATTATAAATATTTTATAGGTCAGGATGAAGGTTTGGCCAGATTACATACCGTTAACGTAAAACAGGATATTGAAAAAGATTTTACGAAATGGGTAAATGCTGATCAACAACGGAAAGACAAATATGGCGATGCACTCAATCAATTACAAAATGCCTATGCACAATATCAGACTTATGATCTATTCTTTCAATATATGGTTGAAGCCTATTTTGGTGTTGAAATAGAATCATTTGCCTTGCAATTCCGCGGGCTCAATCAAGCCCTTTCGGCCGATACCGTTGATATGGATAAAGTACAGGGAATGGTGGAACAAATGAAACCGGCTGTAGAAGATTATTTTAAAGATTATAATCAAGCTACCGATAAAAAGGTTTTTGCTGCGCTAATAGGGATGATGTATGATGACCTGCCTGCGGATCAAAGACCTGAGTTTATGGTGGCTTTAAATAAAAAGTATAAAGGAAACTGGGCAAAACTGGCATCAAAAGTTTATACCAAGTCTTTCCTGGCTTCTAAAAAAGCTACCTTGGCCTTTCTCGATCATCCTACTTTGAAAGTTATGCAAAAAGATCCGGGTTTCAGTATGATGTCTGATATGCTGGATCATTATTTCACTAAAATTTTACCGGGTTTCAGAGCCTTGAGAGCACAAATTTCGGAAGGGCGCAAAACCTATCTTGCCGGTTTAATGGAAATGCATTCCAATCGTTTTTTCTATCCCGATGCCAACTCTACCGAACGACTTACTTATGGAACCGTTCGCGATTATTATCCGCGCGATGGAGTTAAATACTTACATTTTACAACACTTGATGGGGTTATGGAAAAAGAAAATCCGGATAATGAAGAATTTATTGTTCCGGCAAAACTTAAACAACTCTGGCAGAAAAAAGACTATGGCCCTTATGCCGATAAAGACGGAAGAATTCATACCGATTTCCTCACCGATAATGATATCACCGGAGGTAACTCAGGCAGCTCGGTAATCAATGCCAACGGTGAATTAATCGGTATTGCGTTTGACGGTAACTGGGAAGCCATGACGGGTGATTTGATTTATGATGATGAATACAAACGAACTATCAGTGTTGATATTCGATACGTCTTGTTTGTTATCGATAAAGTAATGGGAGCCAAAAATCTTATTAATGAAATGACTTTGGTAGAATAAACATAATTCCCGGATAAATTTTAACAGCTATCTGTGCATACGGATAGCTGTTTTTTTTATATCCACTGCGACCAGATGTATATACCGGCAAAACCCAATAAAAATACAATACCCGACAAAGCATATAATCTCATCCATTTACCGGGTTTCAACTCATCCGGCACTTGATTACTGAACATCACCAAATAATTCATAACGGCCAATACGGGAGCGGTAAGAAAAGATAAAATAGTTGCCAAATTAACCATGCCCTGCATGCTGTTGATAAAGAAACCAAGCATTAGTAATGCACCAATTACGAGAACCACAAGCCATGCCCAATACAAAGTTTGATGTCGGTCAGATTTCGATAAGCACGGAAAAATTACCAAAGTAGATCGTTCAAGCACACGAGGAATAGCATCAAGACAAGTGAGGGTAGTGCTAAACATGGTGGTAAGTGCCGCTACAGCAATAATAATGTATGCCCAGGGCCCAAGGCTATTGGTGTACATGCTAATAAGCTGACCGGCAAAAACAGCTCCCTTCGGAGAAAAAGTAGTGCCACTTCCAAACATTATTAAAGCACCCAGTGTGACAAAAGCCAATGCCAAAACAGCTGTACCCCAGTATCCGATGTTGAAATCAATCAATGCATCTTTCAGTGATGTTCTATGCCCAATTTGTTTATTTTTCTCGAGCGACCAAAGTGAGTGCCATACCGATAAATCAATAGGCGAAGGCATCCATCCCATCAATGCAATTAAAAAAGCAATACCAATTTTATCCCATACAAAATGACTACTATGGCCACTGATACCTGAATGAGAAATACCAATTATCGCAGCTGAAACCGTTGAAACAGCCAACAATACGATGATAATCTTTATCGCCAAATCAAGCGCTTTATATCTTCCTGATATTAAAATTAAACTGGCAATAGCCAATACGATTGCACTCCATAACCACATTGGCCAATCAATACCAAACACCGAAGCTGCAATGGCACCGGTAACTACAGTAACAGCAGCCTGAATGGTGAAAATTGTTCCAATGGTGATGATTAGAAACAATAGCATCGGCAGGATACCAAGCTTTCGATACCCGTCAATCAAACTATTGCCCGTAGCGGCAGCATAACGAGGTCCAAATTGAAAAAAGGGATACTTCATCACATTAGCCAATATAACAGCCCAAATCAAGGCAAAACCATAAATAGCACCGGCCCGGGTAGATTGTACCAAATGACTTACGCCTATCGCTGCACCTGCATAAAGCAATCCGGGTCCAAGCATTTTGACAAATGAACTTATCCTGTTGCCGGTCCTTTTTAAACTACCCACTTACAACTATTTAACATCAATCTATTAAATTTGAGTGCTAATTTACTTTTTCAACTTCATTTCTCTTACTAATCAATTAACATTATCATGATAAAAAAAGTAAGTATTTTATTGCTGCTGTTCAGCTGCACAGCGGCATTTACTCAAAATTACCTGACCCCCGAGCAATTATGGACTTTAAAAAGAGTAAGTGGAACATCCGTATCACCAGACGGGAAATGGGTAGTGTTTGGTATAACAAGTACCGATATTGAAGCAAACACTTCTAACAGAGATTTGTTTATTGTTCCGGTAAAAGGAGGAACAATAAAACAATTAACCACAACACCGGGTAGTGAATACAATGAAATTTGGCGACCTGACGGACTAAAAATCGGTTTTCTTTCGGCCGAAAGCGGTTCCTCACAATTTTATGAAATTAATCCTGATGGCAGCGGCTTACGGCAGGTTACTCATATTGACGGTGGTATCGATAATGTAGATTATTCGCCATACATGCATTATTTATCATTTACCCATGAAGTAAAAAATGCTTTAAGCACTCAGGATAAATATCCCGATTTGCCGAAAGCAACAGGAAAAATAATTAATGATTTAAGCTACAGGCATTGGGATACCTGGGAAGATGAATATTACAGCCATCTTTTCTTTACTACCTATGAAGATGGCAGCGTTTCGAAATATATCACCGATATTATGGAAACCGAACCCTACGATGTACCGGTAAAACCATTTGACGGTAAAGAAAATATATGCTGGAGTCCTGATGAAAGAATGATTGCCTACACTTGCAAAAAAAGCAGCGGTACAGAATATGCGGTCAGTACCAATACCGATATTTATCTATACGAAATAAAACCGGGAGTGACACATAATATATCGCAAGGCATGATGGGTTATGATAAAAATCCATTTTTTTCACCGGACGGATTTTATCTCGCATGGAGCAGTATGGCACGATCAGGTTTTGAATCGGACCGTAACCGCTTGATGCTTATGGACATGGCCAGCCGAAAGATTAATGAAGCAAGTGTGGGACTCGACCGGAATATAAACAGTCCTGCATGGAGCCATGATGGAAAAAAGATTTATTTCATTAGTGGTGTGGAAGCGACCTATCAACTTTTT
>JAJRWN010000083.1 GCA_024276745.1 Bacteroidota bacterium | reverse complement strand
GATTATGGACGTAAAAGGGTTGGCCTGGCAGTGACAGATGAGTTGCAGATAATTGCAACTGCTCTAACGACTGTCCATTCAAAGGATGTTTTTTCCTTTTTGAAAGATTATTGTAAAAGTGAAAAAGTGGATTGTTTCGTGGTTGGGGAGCCAAGGCAAATGAACAATGAGGTTTCGGAAGCGGCGGAATTTATCAAACCCTTTGTGAATAAACTGAAAAAGGAATTTCCGGTAATCCCGGTCGAGAGATATGATGAAAGGTTCACATCAAAAATGGCCTCACGGGCAATATTGGATGCCGGTGCAAAAAGAAAACAGCGCAGGGACAAGGCATTGGTCGATAAAGTAAGTGCGGTCTTGATCCTTCAATCCTGGTTAATGATGAATACGAGTTCAAAATATTAAAAGAAAGATAATGATACTACCAATAGTGGCATATGGTCATTCCTTGTTAAGGAGAAAAGCAGTTAAGATTGAAAGTGATTATCCAGGTCTCGATGAACTTATTGAAAATATGTTTGAAACCATGTATGCAACTTCAGGTGTAGGATTGGCTGCTCCCCAGGTGAACCTTTCCATACGTATGTTTGTGGTTGATGCTACACCATTTGCGGAGGAAGAACCAGAAGCAGATGGTTTTAAAAAAGCAATGATAAATCCCATTATTTTGGAAGAAAGCGGTGATGAGTGGAAATTCAACGAAGGGTGTTTGAGCATTCCCGATGTACGTGAAGATGTTTTAAGGAAACCGAATATCCATATCCAATATTATGATGAGAATTTCGTTTTCCACGACGAAAAGCATTCGAAGGTGATGGCAAGGGTTATCCAACATGAGTATGACCATTTGGAAGGGGTAATGTTTGTCGACAGGGTCCCAAGCCTTAGGAAGATAATGCTGAAACGAAAACTGCAGGATATTTCAAAAGGGAACATTGATGTGAATTACAGAATGATTTTCCAAAACCGGAAAAAAGGTAGAAGATAGTTAGGTTTCGCTGGGATTTATATATTAAGTTTTGTTATAAAACACCAAAAACGACTTCCTTTTCGTATGGGTAATGAGCCACGGCGGCATAGATGCAACAGGTTCTTATTTTTACACATATGATGCACAAAAAATGTATGATACGCAGCTGGCAAGCTGGTTAAACGGTATCGATGCCTATAAGAAAACCGTTTTCATCTCTTGCCCTTCCTCCGGTGGGTTTACCGAGGAGCTGGAAGGGGAACGAACAGTTGTAATTACAAGTAGTGCCAAAGGGGAAAACGCCAGCCGTGCCGATGACCAGAGCCCGAACGGTGCTTTTATCGAAAACGAAGATATTAATGGCACAACTTATAACCACGGCGAGGCAAACTATCACCTTTATTCATCACTTGCCGGCAAAACACCCAATTTTCAAACATCCTATGCAGGTGTTGAACTTGCTGAAGCAGATGTAAACAATGATGATTATATTTCGATAGGAGAGGCCAGGGAGTGGGAAGTTGCAAAGGAAAGTATTGGAAGTGAGAGCCCGGGATATTCGGATTACTCCCAAATAGCAAAATACACCGACCTGGATCTTCCAACCATATTGCACGGCAACATAACGCAAAATATGCTGGTAAGGGGGCGTATGGGGATTACAAAACACGAACCACATATAATGAGTGGCACAGAGTTTACTTTTGACGGTATTATAGATATTGTAGAATTGTTGAATACAACCCTATATTTTGATAAAACTTCCACAACAATAGTCAATGATAACTGTAAACTAAATATATATGGAGACCTTCCTTATATTAAGGGCTTTTTGGATTTTGGAGAGCATGTAACGGTCAATTCCATGAAAGGATTGGAACTCGCTCAGGAAAACGATGCCTTTATCAATTACATGAGTTTTCAAAAAGGCATATTGGCATTATATAATAATGTGCTTTCTGTCGAGAATAGTTTGTTTAGTTCATATACAAAAATAAAATATCACCCTAAAGACCTAACTGTTAAGAGTTCACTTTTTGTAAAATCAATAATTGATTTGAAGGATCCGACCAAAGATTTCTCAAAAGTAATAATAAATCGCATGTAAGTGTCGAAGGAAATAAGCAAGCAGTTAATCCTTATGAAACTCAGGAAATTTATGGAAATCAATTTCATCAAATTTATGCACCATCAGAGTATAGTGTCCCTTATTATGTCAAGTGGAATTATATTTATGGTAACACTAGTGGATATTATGCAATTGCTACATCTCTTTTTTGCACCGACAAACATGATATTTCCTATAATTTCTGGGGTGTTGGTTTTGATCCTAATCATCCTGAGTATTATTTTTTTCCTGCAAGTTGCTTTAAATGGAATCCTGTATGGATTTTAGGTGAATCAGGAGAAATAACTTATGAAAATGACGGACAATTATATGTTTTGGCAAATGAAAAAATCGATCAACAAGATTATGATGGGGCTAAATCAGAATATATCAATCTAATAATCAATTACCCTAATTCAAAGTTTTCGGAAGAGGCACTAAAAGACCTTTTTGCCTTGGAACAAGAAACAGGCAATAATTACCAGGAGCTTCAATCATTTTATTTAACCGATAGCACGATTCAAAACAATCGAAACTTGAAGAAATTAGCTGCATCACTTGCTACCAATTGTAAAATTATTCTTGAAGATTATCAGAACCCGCTACAGTTCGTATAAAGCTTTTCAATTTTGCCGGCCAGCTAATAAATATTTTAAATGAAGGGCTACAACCAATAGGTACGCACCATGTCGTAATTGATGCCTCTTATTTGCAATCAGGAATATATTTTAACAACATTGAAGTCAATGGACAAATTGTCGACACAAAAAAAATATTAGTTCAAAATTGATTGAATTGTCATACTTTTGCGAAATTTATTATTATAAATTGACACTTTTAATTGATCAGGCTTTTGATTGTTATAATAGCTATTCTGAAGTTCAATTAATTTTCAAATTTCAAAAAGGAAACAATAAAATCATACAAATGAAAATGACTAAAGCTCTTTTAATTGTACTTATCGGATTATTAATCTTTGCCTGTTCATCGCCACTTGAAGATGCGAGAAAAGATATTTCTTCAAAAGAAGAAGGACTGTTTTCCGATGAAATGAAAATGATCGACAAACAAAAAGCCGATGATTTGATAGCGGCTTACGATAATTTTGCAAGCACTTATCCCGGTGATAGCGAAAGCCCTGAATACCTTTTCAAGGCAGGTGATATATCCAT
>JAJRWN010000082.1 GCA_024276745.1 Bacteroidota bacterium | reverse complement strand
TAAATATTTTTGTAAACGCGCAAATAGTACCTGTTGGCAAGGGATGGGTGAATACCCATGCCATTTCTGGTGCAGGTATGCCTGCCAATATAATTGATGGCCCTACAAAGGCACAACGAATTGCTATTCAATCACAGCTAAATAAAAACATGGCTCTCTTAAGAGCTCAAGGCATACTACCTGCCACACAAAACCTTCAGCGAACGCATATTACATTTTCATTACCTATCCAGCTTCAATCCGGCATCAACGATTATAGCTTCTACAGTATAACCGCTTATGTAGATCATGATACTGCATATCCGGATCATTTGCAAGATTATCATTGTGGCACACTTACCTACGATAAACCAAATGCATATAATCATCAGGGAACCGATTTTTTTCTATGGCCTTTCCCATGGTATAGAATGGATCATCAGCAGGTGAAAGCAGTAGCAGCGGCAGCCGGTACCATTATTATGAAACAAGATGGAGAATTTGATCGAAGTTGTACGATGAATTCAAATCCATGGAATGCTGTTTACTTGCTGCACAGCGACAATTCGGTAAGCTGGTACGGACACTTAAAAAAAGGAAGTCTTACCAGTAAAAACGTAGGGCAAAGTGTTGCTGAGGGTGAAATGCTGGGCATAGTTGGCAGTTCAGGTATTTCAACAGGACCTCATTTACATTTTGAAGTATATGATGTAAACAGCCATTTGATTGATCCTTTCAGTGGCCCATGCAATAATTTCAATACCGACTCGTGGTGGAAAAATCAATTACCCTATATGGAACCGGGCATTAATAAAACAATGACCAATTTCTCTCCGCCTGTTTTTCCTGCTTGTCCTGCACAGGAATACCCCAATGCTTCAGATAATTTTACCTTTAACGATACGGTGTGGGTGAGCAACTATTTTCGCTATCTGAATACCGGTGACCTCGTTTCCATCACCATTAAAAGGCCAAATGGTAGTGTTTGGTACAGCTGGGACTGGAATTCTCCATGGCCATTTTACACTGCGGCTTATGCCTATTGGTGGATTAAGATAGGGGCCGGTGAACCGGCAGGATTATGGACCTTTCAAACCGTTTACAACACTCAAACCTATACCCACCAATTTACGATGGGCTACCCGGCCGGTATTCAGGCATCAAATTCAGGGGAATCTAGCTTGCATATTTTTCCAAATCCGGCCACTGATAAAATTAGCTTGACTTTCGCTAATGGAGATTTCGATCATCCTGATGATTTCCAGATTAGCAATATATTGGGTAAACAACAAGCCATTCATATCGAAAAGCTGTCAGCAAATGAATTAGTCCTGGATATTTCGGCATTGACTCCGGGACTATATTTCATATCGACCAAAAAAAACGGGATAAGAAAATCATCGGTTTTTGTAAAGCAATAGCCTTTAGAATAAGCTTAATTTATAGTTAATAACCCCAATATGGGTAAGAGCTGGATTGGCAAGGTTAAATTGCTGTTCGTAGATATATCCGGCTTCTATGTGATTTCGTTTGTTTAGTTTAATGCTTAAAGTCAACAGCAAACGATATTGATTAAACTTGTTGCCTGAATATTTAAGATTATAGAACCATTCGTTGCCAAATGCAGTGCTTAATTTTTTAGAAATTTTATACGAAACACTGATTTTATCTCTTATATAATTGAGCGGTATTTTCCCTTTTTCATATTCTTTTTGAAATTTAATTCTATTTCCAAATGTAAAAGGTTTGGATTTATATTTTTGTTTTGCAATTAATGTAATCCTATTTCGATTGGCACCAAAAAGTTTTATGGTATGCCTATATGTAATTCCAAAATCAAAATGCTTGTTAAGCGAATAAGCCATTCCTAACTCGGTGAGGATTCCTTTCACATACCGGCTATTGTCGTTGAGCCTGAATTGTTCCTTAACAGTAGCTTCAAAACGTTTTGGTAAATCAAAATTAATTTTTACACCTTCCCAGCTTTCCAAATCCGTGCTTTGCCCATGCAATAAAATACTGCCAAACAAAATACTGATAAATAGAATGATACTGAGATATCTAATCTGCATTCGTATCCGGATTTTCAATTTCATTGTCAGTTAAATAAGTATCGTTTGAGGTAGGCCTGTAAAATATTTTAAGCTTTGCAGAATCGGACATATAATTTATCCGAAGCACATCAAATCGCACAATATCAAGACCAGTTCGCTCGCACAAATCACTTATCATGGCCGGATAGTGTTCTACCGAAACATTTTCAATACGCTCGTAATCTATATAAATTGACATTAACTGTTTTTTGGAATTTGCCATTTCCAGCCAGTAAACAGCAAATACAATAGCCAAATTGGTAAATACCAATTCGGCATAAGATACTTTTTTATTGGCTAGTGCATTCAGCATCGAAATGGTAATAATGACAAACAAATAGGTCATCTCACGAATGGGTACGGTTGAAGTCCGGTATCTGAGGATAGAGAATACGGCAAACAAACCAAAAGCAAAACCAATGCTAAGCTTCACGTTATTAAGCAAAAAGATAACAAAGAAGATGATAATGCTGAACATGGTATATGCAAACATATACTCGCTGTCTTTTCTATAACGGTAATAAATTACTCGTACAATTATAAAAGTCATTACCAGATTAAATCCAAAACGGGCTAATAATTCGTATAGATCGGTATCAAAAAGTTTGATTCCCAGCCATTTTACAGCCATGAAATCGAAATGTAAAAAGTTAAGCAATAGATTTTCCATAAAGAATTTTGTTTAAACGCATGACTTTTGATTTAAAACGATTTGCTTTTAAATTTGGATAAGCATGAATCATTCCCATACAATATTTGCTAAAACGATACTCAGGTAGCCGGTTTTTTCTCATCAATTGATAAAAAGGTGATTTATGATTTAATCGGTCTTGTTTTAGTTCTGCAATCACAAGATCATCAAATGTTTTGTTTACTGTAAAGTTATTGGTATTTAAGTTTATGTCAAGTGTTGCTCTTTCCGACATATCCTTGGCTACAAAAGTCAATCGTGAAAAAGTAACACTTAATACCGGTTTTACCTCATCCGGATTATGCGGTGTATATTGTTCGATAAGCTTCCGGCCGGTTTTTTCAATAAATTTATTTAAATCAGCAATTTTTGCTCTTTTTTTAATCGTTCTGGATTTATTGTTTTTATGTTTGATTTCGAAAAAAGTAATATTAGAATCTAAATATTTCCTCATTCTTATTTTTAAGCGATTGCGTCTTCCATTATGGTGCTTTGTATAAAAAAGCATTTCATCGGTATCGAAATAAATATTTTCGTAGCGGTTAACTTTGTTTCCATTAATATCAAGTAAGCGATAATAATTTTGTAATTCATCCAGTATGCCGGGCAATAGCCTACGGTTAAAAATAAATTTTGAATCTCTCCTGTTCATTAATGCAACACTATCCATTTCCTGAAGGGAGATTGTTTCAAAATTTTCCAGAATGGGTAAAATTTTCTTCAAGATTTATTTTTTAATGATGATATCAGGAACTTCAATTAATTGATGATTGCTACTTATCGTTATTTGCTGAATAATGGCTTCTACACCACTTTGACAAGTATCGCATCGCGAATAAGCATATATCCGGTAATCACCCGGAAACAAATAACTAAATTGATAAGTACCGTCATACCCAGTTCTCATCCAATCGTCATAAACGCTATGATTGCCATAAACAAGATACACTTTTTCTTCCGGACCATAATATTCGCTTTGAAGAATATTTCCGTTAACATTATAATTCTTCACATAAACTTTTCCGGTGATGGTAGAAGTACCCCCTACGCCCGCTTCTTTTTTGCAGGATAATACAGACATACTTATCACAATCAAAATTATTTTTATACCTTTCATATACATTTTAGGATATTAACAGAACGTTGATATATACTTAACTTTACGTAAAATGTTGCTCAAATATAAAGCTTGATAAAATGCTTTTAAACCGTAAAGCTTCTTTTTATGAAAAATTAATTATCGTGCATCTTTTGCTATATTGCAGATCCCGCTGATAAAACCATGCAAATGAAACACTTTCAATATTTACATTTAAAACAAATGTTCCTGATTATTAGCCTGATTATTTGCGCTAATTTTATCCATGCTCAGATACCCGTCAAAGATAGTATAGAAAATGAATTACTTCATTCCAGTGATTCAATCCGGCTTAACTTATTACTCAATTTAACCATGAAAAACTGGAGCAATCAACCTGATAAAGCACTTCAGTATGCTTATAGAGCCATCAGGCAGGCCAAAAGCAATCATTCAGACCTTGGATTGGCAAAAGCTTTTAATGTATGTGGTATTGTTTATGATTTTAAATCGCAAAACGATAGCGCTATAGCCTACTATAATAAGGCAGTAAAATTGGCGGAGAAAGTTCATAATATTAAACTGCAAGCCGGCATTTTAAACAATATTGGATTAATATATTGGAATATTGGTTTTCTCGACTCAGCGAGTCAATCCTATATGAAAGCGATGAAAATATTTGAACAACTTCTTGATACACAAGATTTGGGTAATGTGCATAATAATATTGGACTCATCTATTGGGAACTTAAAGAATATGAAACGGCAAAAGAAGAGTTTAAATCTGCCCTAAAATATAGGCTTGCTTCAGGTGATGAACACGGTCTTGGGGCCACATATACTAACCTTGGTTTAATCTATTCAGATTTAGGTTATAAAGATTCAGCCCTTTTTTATTTGCGAGGATCCGAGAGCATCAAGAAAAAAATAAATGACCGCTATGGGTTAATTATGGTTTACAATAATATTGGAACAATTTACAACGATACTAAAGACTTGCAAAACGCAAAAAAATCCTTTTTGCAATCATATAAACTGAGTGACTCTTTAGGTTCGTCATATTATAAAGCATCAACACTAATAAATATATCCGGGCTATGGAGCCAATCAAAAGATACTGCAAGACAAATAGAAAGCCTGGAGCAGGCTCTTGTTTTTGCCGATTCGGCTCACAGTTTAAAACTAATGAAAAAGGCAAGACATTATATGGGACTTTATTATCAGAATCATGGTAATATTAATAAAGCCTACAATAATCTAAAACAAGAAGTCTTAATAAAAGATTCGCTGAGTCAAATTGGCGTTGAACAACAACTCACTCAATTAAATAATCAATTTAAAATTGAAAGATATCAGGCGCAACTAAAATACACTGCACTTCAGCAAACTAACCGTGAAAGAATCAAGCGTTTGATTATGCTTGGAGTAATTGGTCTTTTATTATTTTCACTTGTCATCGTTATCGTAATTTACAGTAGGTATCGAGTCAAAAAGAAAGCTGAATTGGAAAAAGCATACCGGGATTTGGATAAAATCCGCTTCAGATCAGTAATAGAAACTCAGGAAAAAGAACGGAAACGAATTGCACGAGAATTGCACGATGGTATCGGTCAACTACTGTCAACCGCCAAACTCAACATGGCAAGTCTCGAAGGTCATATACCCCAAAGCGAACCTGAAGAATACCGGCTTTACGAGACCTCTATAAAATTGATTGATGATGCATGCACTGAAGTTCGCAACGTATCTCACAATATGATGCCCATAGCTTTAACACAAAAAGGTTTAGAAGGTGCTTTAAAAGATCTCGTACTGCAATATTCCAATAGTAATAAACTTATTATAAATTTGAAATTTTTTAATTTAGATAGTCATTTGAACGAAGCTTTAGAAATTTGTTTATATAGAATTGTGCAAGAATCTATTTCAAATATTGTAAAACATTCATCGGCACATAAAGCAGATATTCAGATTAATCAAATCGGTCGTTCCATTCATTTGCTTATCAGAGATGATGGAAAAGGTTTTGATACTTCAATTATTAAAAAGGCAGAGGGTATCGGTTGGAACAATATTTATTCAAGAGTTTCATTACTCAATGGAATAATTAATGTCCAAAGCTCAAAAAATAATGGCACAGAAGTAAACATAAAAATTGCCGCATAAATGAAAGAATCCACTATATCTATTATGCTGGTTGATGATCATCAAATGTTTATTGACGGCATAAAAGCTTTATTAAGAAACGAAACAGGCATACACATCATTGCAGAAGCCAACAACGGTGAAGATGCACTACGTCACCTTGAACAAAATAAGATCGACCTGATAATTACTGATGTAAGTATGCCCGGAATGAGCGGGACACAATTGGCAGCAAGAATAAAACATTTATATCCTGATTCCAAGGTCTTGGTATTGACCATGTATAACGAGTTGCACATCCTTGAAGAAATACTGGAAGCCGAAGCTGAAGGTTATATTTTGAAAAACACTTCAAAAAAAGAATTATTGGAAGCCATTCAACAAATTATGGATGGAGGTACCTTTTTCAGCGATTCGGTTTTAGGTATTAATCAACTATTGAAGTCCTGTTATACTGAAAAAGAAAATACAACTCAAAAAACCTTAACAGACCGGGAAGTTGAAGTGCTGCAAATGATTTGTAATGAACTTAGTTCCAAGCAAATTGCAAAAAAATTATTTCTAAGTGTGCGTACTATCGAAACACATCGAAAAAATATGATTCGCAAAACCGGATCGAAATCATTAGTTGCCCTTATAAAATATGCCTACAGAAATGGGATAGTGGCATTCTGAAACAACAATTCAAATCTATTAATTGAAAAGAAGCCAATTGACGCCAAACCGGAAAGTTCGGTCACCGGCAGGATAACCCGGTGAAGCATAATAACCATCAGGGAATAAAAGTGCCTGATTCAGATTTTCACCTATAAAAAATAATCGTGCAGTTTTCAATCTGAAACTAAAAAACAAATCTATAACCGGATAAGTACTAAGCAGAATTTCATTTTGTAGATAAAACTGACCCAACACCGGATTAAATGCAGGTGCATACCAGGCACTGTGATAACTTAGCTGAATGCCCATCTGTGCCCGGATAGCATTTTTAAAAAGTGGTGCTTCATAATAAAAACTATGCCTCGATGACCATAAGGGCAAGGGTAAAGAATCCGGATGACTGCTTACCTGAACGATAATATGGCTGATCAAATGAAAATGACCCAATGAAAAGTGACTGTTCCAGGCAGCTTGCCATATCGAAACAGCAGCCGACAGTTGCCGGGGTATCGAAAGCGAATCATAAACAATTTGATTTGAAACACGATTGTAGTTTACTGAAATGTCATTATCAATAGCTGGAATGCGCCACCTAAAACCATAACGACTCCAGGATACGGGATTTAAGGTTTTTTCAAAATAATAATGATTGGATAAATAATGCTCTGACGTAAAGGATGCAGCTGTTTTGGCTACCTCTGCCTCCAAAGTCCATACGGCCCATCTCGAAAATGTTTTATTGAAATTTATACTCGCATCAAAAGTACCGGCATTCGTACCGGCCACATCATAATTTCCAGAAAAATTTATCTTATTTTCCACTTTCCCGATATGGAAATCCATACCTGCATAGTAATCGGCCCCCGGATATTGCCGTCCTTGCTGATCAATATTGGTATATTGCTGCATGGCATACAGCTGACCATAAAACCTGGCGGAACTATCTACGAATTTTTTTTGGTTTTCAGGCATAAAATATTTAATCCCCACCTTATTTTCCAGCCTGAGTATAAAGGTATTATCTAATGTTGAATCAGACCTAAGCAGTATTTGGGGATAATAAGAAAGGGCCGGTTTCACATCTTGATAACTATAGCTTTCTTTCGATACACTCAATGTATGAAATACTTTCCAGGGATTATCAATATAGCGAATATCAACCGAATCATTGATGGCCTTTTCAGCAGGTTTAGCAATATAAAAAGCCTGATTCAACAATATAGATTTACGGCCATATTCCGATAAGGCCTGATTCAAAAACACGTCAACTACCGTTTTTGGAGATGCCTTAAAAAACACGGAATCTTTCACTCCCCCATTCATCAAGTTTGAAGTTTTGTTTTGATGATAAACCATTATAGCACGGTATCTTCCTGATCGATTAGTATAGTTGGCATAAACCGTAACCCGCTTACTTTTTGCCATTTGGTGTTGATAAGTGCCCGGTGTTCTGATACCATAAAAATCAACCCCAAAGTTTAGACTCTTTTTTATGGTTTCGCTGTGGGTAACGCTAAATACCTGCTCACCGGCTATGCCCTGAACATATAAGAGATTGGTAAATGGATGCTCTGAAGAATATAAAACAGGATTTCCATTATCATTGCCATATATATCCCAGGCATCAAAACCAAGATGGATTCCCGAATAATGAATGGGTTTAAACACAATCGGATATGTGGCAGAGCCGTAATTGCCAAGATCTAAATAAAAATGCTGATTTCTGGCTGTAATCCTGTAATCGTAAAATTCTTCAAGTGATGTATCAATAGTTTGTTTAAGCCCGGAATATTTGATTGAATAAATCTGAATTTCAGATGCATTATATTTTTTGGTCGTATCCTTTACCTGAGCAGTTAAAGGCTGAACGGACAGCAGCAACAATCCAATGACACTAAAGCATCTCAAAGCAATTTATAATCTTTTATGATTCCCCTGACAATAGTAGTCATTTTGGGTTCGGCCGACCGGGCTACTTCAATTACATCATCTTCGGTAGTCACTTTAATTGCTTCGAACGGATAACCCATATCGGTACAAACCGACATCGCAAAAACCTTCAAATCCATATGTTTGGCAACAATAATTTCAGGCACGGTTGACATACCCACTATATCACCACCAATTCTATTCATATAGCGGTATTCTGCCGGAGTTTCAAGATTAGGCCCCTGAACAGCTACATAAACACCTGCATGACATCGAATATTATTTTTACGGGCTATATCAAGCGCTTTTTGTATCATTTCTTTATCGTAGGTATGCAGTAAATCAGGAAAACGTGTACCTAATTTCGAATCATTTTGCCCTCGCAAAGGATGCTCCGGCATCAGGTTGATATGATCGCGAATTATCACCAAATCACCGGTTTGGATATGCTGTGATAATCCTCCTGCCGCATTCGAAACAAATAATAAACTGATGCCCAGGAATTTCATAACTCTCACCGGAAAAGTTAGTTGTTTCATGCTATATCCTTCATAATAATGAAAACGGCCGGCCATAGCTACCACCTTGCGACCTTCGAACATGCCAAGTATTAATTGCCCTTTGTGGCTTTTTACCGTAGATACCGGAAAATGAGGAATGTCGGCATAATCAATGGCATAACTTATCTCAATCTGATCGGTAAGATTACTTAATCCCGTTCCCAGTATAATTCCAAATTCAGGTGTAAAATGATTTGTTTTATGCTTAATCCAGCTTATTGTTTCTTGTATATCTTTATAAATACCTTTCATATTTTCTTTCTTAACATCAATTTATTTTGCCCCAAATTTATTGACAAATTCCCGAACTAAGTGATCAAATTTATTTTTCCGGTTTATAATCATCATTTCTACAGGAATCTCAAACAGCTTCCATCCATAATTTTCAATCACTTTTTCATGTTCCTTAAGGCGGGCAGCATCTTTAGAAGTACAAAGTATTAACGGAAGCTCAGATTGGAATTGCAATAATTTTTCATTTACTTTTTCCAAATCGGAAGGTGTAAAACGATGATGGTCTGGAAAATTAAATTGATGTATTAATTTGAATTTTTGCGAAAGATACTTTTTTAAATATAATGATTTTGCAATTCCGCTTAATAAGATGCACGCATTTCCTTCATGTGCAATCGTTTCGGTGCTGAATACAGGCTTCGGCAACCCGTATTGTAAGGAGGCAAAAAAAACTTCCTGATGCGGATAGGGTTTAAGCTTTTGTTTTATTATTTCCTGTTCTTTTATATTCAATGAAGCAGGACATTTGGTCATTATAATAATATCGGCTCTTTTATGAGCAGCCTTAAAATCGCGCAATCCGCCACTTGGCAATAGTTGATCCTCGTAATAAGGATTGAGGAAATCGGTGAGCAATATATTTAATCCCGGTTTTAAAGCACGATGCTGAAAGATATCATCCAGTAAAATAATTTCAGTATCCGGAAAATCTATCATCAGCTCAGGAATACCCTGTACCCTGCTTTCGGCCACTGCAATATGTGCATCGGGCAAAGCACAGCTTAATTCAAAAGGCTCATCACCAATATCGGTAAAATTACTATCCGAAGTGGCTGCTACATATCCTTTACGCTCTCTTTTATAACCTCTGCTCATAATAGCACATTGATAATCGGGCATAAGCAAACGGGCCAGATATTTTATCATGGTTGTTTTGCCTGTTCCTCCTGTGCTTAAATTGCCGACACCGATAGTGGGTATATCAAAGGAAAAACTTTTCAATAATTTAGAACGGTAAAGGGCATCTCGGGCAAGTAAACCAATGCCATACAATACACAAAATGGAGATAATAAGGTTTTTAATAAAGGATCCATCGCCATAAATTTAATCAGATTACGCGCAAAAGTCTTTATTTTTTTAAAAAGTGAATTAGTAACTTGGCTGAATGAAAATTAAAACACTTATCGATTATATCGAATCACTTGCTCATCCTGCCCTGCAAGAATCCTACGACAATAGTGGTTGGCAAACCGGCAATCCCGGTGAGGATATTAAAGCTATTCTTATATGCCTCGATATTACTGAAGAAGTCATTGATGAAGCGATAGAAAATAAGTGTAATCTGCTTATCAGTCATCATCCATTGATTTTTAAAGGAATAAAACAAATTGCCGGACAGAATATGACGGTCCGTTGTATAGAAAAAGCCATCCGGAACCATATCAATATTTATTCTATACATACTAATTTAGACAATATTATGCAGGGTGTAAGTTTCGGGATAGCCGAAAAACTCAATCTCAGCAAACTGAAAGTATTAAGGCCTTTACCCAATCAACTGAAAAAGCTGGTCACTTTTGTACCGGTAAATTATGCCGATACGGTACGTTCAGCCATGTTTGAAGCCGGTGCCGGACATATTGGAAATTATGATTCTTGCAGCTTTAACCTTAGCGGAAAAGGTACTTTTAAAGCCGGCAATCAGGCCAAACCTTTTGTGGGAAAGATAAACGAAGAACATCATGAACCGGAAATCAGAATTGAAACCATTATTCCTTCTTATCTTCAATCACATGTCATTAAAGCACTTTTAGAACATCACCCCTACGAAGAAGTAGCTTATGATATTTATCCGCTCGAAAACATTAATCCTCAAATGGGTTCAGGCCTGATAGGCGTACTCGAAAAACCTCTTGATGCCATTGCTTTATTAAAGCTAATGAAAGAAAGAATAAATACAAATTGTATCAGGCATTCCAAATTATCCGACCAACGCATCCGGAAAGTTGCCCTTTGTGGTGGCGCAGGAAGCTTTTTACTGAAAGATGCCATCCATCAAAAAGCCGATATTTTTATTTCGGCCGATTTTAAATATCACGACTTCTTCGAAGCCGGTAATCAACTCGTAATAGCCGATATCGGTCACTATGAAAGCGAACAATTTGTATTAAGTTTTTTACAGGAATTTATCAGCAGAAAATTTCGTACTTTTGCCGTTCGTTTGACGAGCATTAACAGCAATCCTGTAAATTATTTCTAAATTAATTATGGCAGCAGTAAAAGAAATGACAATTGAAGAAAAGCTAAACAAACTGTTTGAGCTTCAACAAATTTATTCACAACTTGACGAATTTACGATTCTGAAAGGTGAATTACCAATGGAAGTAAAAGACCTTGAAGATGAACTGGAAGGTTTGCACCTTAGAATTGATAAACTGGAAAAAGAAATTAATAAAGCCGATGAGCAAGTTTCAGGCAATAAAATAAAAGTAAAAGAATGCGAAGATTTAATTAATCGCTACGAGAGTCAACAAAACAACGTAAAAAATAACCGGGAATATGAAGCACTTTCTAAAGAAATTCAACTTCAAAGGCTGGAAATTCAATTAATTGCAAAACGTGAAAAAGAAATGCTCGAGCAAATTGAGCAAAAAAAAGTTTATTTCGAAGAATCAAAAGGATTAATTGAGGGTAAAGAAAAAGCGCTGAAAGACAAAAAGAAAGAACTTGAAAAAATCTTGATTGCTACCGAGAAAGAAGAGAAAAAACTGGCGAAAAAAATTGCAATTGTTGAAAAACAAATTGAAGAACGGCTTTTAAATGCTTTTTACCGGATTAGAAAAGCGTATAAAAACGGCCTGGCTGTTGTGGCTTATGAAAGAAATTCTTGCGGAGGATGTCATGCTTCTATTCCGCCTCAACGTCAGCTCGAAATCAGACAACAGAAAAAAATTATCGTATGCGAACACTGCGGACGCATTATGGTAGATGCTGTAACAATGGCTTAAAGAAAAAATTTGAACTTTTTTATTTTTTAGAATCTCACGTATCGATAGCTACATGAGTTTTTTTTATAGCTTCATGCTTTCAGCGCATGAAAATTATTCTTAGCATATTTCTTTGTCTGAGTACTTTATCGGCAAATGCAACTTTTGTATTTGAACCAAGCGACTACTGTGTCAGGGCTTATCATCATATACTTCAACTCAAGCTTGATGAAGCCGAATTATATTTAAAAAAGGAAATTCAAGTCAATCCCGATAATCTCTTTCCGGTCTTTCTGGCCAATTATATCGATTTCTTTAAAATCTATATCTCTGAAGATAAAAATACCTATACTCGAGGGATAAAAAAACAAAAAAAACGTTTGCAATTACTTGAGCATGGAAATAATCAATCGCCCTGGTTTTTGTATACCCAAGCCTCCCTTATGCTTCAATGGAGCATATTGCAATTTAAATTTGGAGAATATCTGAAAGCTTTTAGAACCATCAACCGTGCCTACCGCTTATTCGATAAAAACAAGGACCTGTTCACCGGTTTCATTCCCAACAGAATGAATCTGGCGCTTTTACATACTGTAATTGGTGCCATTCCCGATGAATATAATTGGGGAATTGCCATTCTGGGCTGGCAAGGCTCTGTATCGAAGGGCATTGAAGCATTAGAATCCATACTTGATTATAAGGAAAATTTTTTCTTCTATCCCGAATGTCGCATATATTATGTTTTATTGCAACTGCATTTGGGCAATCGGGCTGATATTGCCTGGAAAACGGTGAATCAAGCGGATTTTAAACTAAACAATAATTTGCTCCATTCATTTATCAAAGCTCATGTGGCCATGTACACCGGACATAATCATGAAGCGGAAATCATACTACAAAAAGCTCCTGATTCAAAAGCATTTATTCCCTTCCATTTTCTTGATTATATGCATGGACTCAGCTTAATCAGGCAATTAGATAGTGGTGCTACTTTCTATTTCAAACGATTTATCCATGAATTTCATGGATTGAATTATATCAAAGAATCCTGGCAAAAATTAGGCTGGATTGCCATACTTAAACAAGATACTGTTCGCTACCGGCACTACATGTATCAATGTCTGTCTTCGGGTGCCAGTGAGGTAGAAGCCGATCAGGCAGCACAATTAGAAGCTGAACAAAAGCTGATACCCAATATTCGATTATTGGAAGCAAGATTATTATTTGACGGAGCATATTATCAGCAAGCTTTAGATACTTTGAAACTAATCCGCCAACAAGATACCGTTACCTTAAAAAATAAAATCGAATATGCTTACCGGATGGGGCGTATTTATCAAAATCTCGAAAAAACCCGGAAAGCCGTTTACTGGTTTTTGAAAAGCATCATTAAAGGACAAAATCAAGCCTGGTATTTTGCCGCATCGGCAGCTTTACAAAGCGGCCTGATTTTCGAAAAAGAAATGAACTTTAATCAAGCACGTGAGTTTTATTTGCTATGCCTTTCGATGCACGAAAAAGAATATAAATCAAGCCTTGATGCACAAGCAAAAGCCGGTATCAACAGAATAAATGATTATCATTAAAACCACCTGATTGGTTATTGTAATATAAACCGGTTAAGACCATAAGCCGCTTTACCTTGAATTTCAATCAAATAGAGTCCGGCAGGCTTTTTGCTTAAATCCAAATTAATAACTTGTGAATATCCTCGTAAATCAATATCCTCAATCAGGTTTCCATATATATCTGATATTCTTAAACGTTCGGCATCTTCAGGCCATTCAACATGAATAATACCATTAGCCGGATTAGGAAACACCTTGACTAAATAATTTTTGCTGATTGCATTCGTCCCCAAAATCGAAAAACCAAGTGGTGTTCCCCATGTTTGCAAACCTTTCTGATAGTAAACCATTTTTCTTTCCTCAAATCCAATTCCGGTCATATTTTTTTTGTAATAAATATTTCCAAGTCCGTCACCATATACATTCAAAGGCAAATAACTCTGAGAAGACCCGGGACTCAGGCAATGGCCCACACTGTCAAAATCGAAACCATCATATGGCCTTTTAACAAAACCCAAACCTGTTGAATCGCTCCGGTAAGTCACCGAATATCCCCACCCTTCATCATTTTGAAATAATTGACGGCTCATGGAATCCAAAAAAGCCAATCGATTGAAAATAATGGTATCCGTAATGGTATCCTGATAAGCATCTATGCCGCTACCTGTCACAGGATCATTATAAAAATCAATAATTGCTCTTTTCCAGTGCAAAAGCAAAGTATCGGAACTTAGCGAATCGCGCATGATAAGAAAACGGCTTTCCAGAATACTGTCTTTACGGCATCCTGAAAATCCACAGTTTTCTTGCCGGCCGATAAAATGCAATTCATATCCATTTCTGATATTAAAAATCATACCGGTATTCAAAATACCTCTTCCTTTATTTCTAAAAGGCATTCCACCGGGTTTGATCATCGAAGTATCATTCGGAAACAGATTAAAATTATAGGTCTGTATCAAACCATAGTTCAGAGAAAGTTTAAAAGTTTTTCCATTCATCGGATGAGGAATTTTTATACCGGCCTGATTTTTTGCCTGAAGCGTAAAAGTTTTGGTATAATCTACTACATCAAATACAGCTTCTAATTGACCTCCGGTATGGGTAGCTTCGATATAATCCCCATTTGGAAAATCATACAAATGATAATGATAGCCGAATCCTACCGTTGTTTGCAAACTTATCCATTCTCCGGATTGATTATAAAAAACATTTTCACCGTCTTGCCTGATGCGAACCGAATCGCCCAACCAGGATACCGAACGGCTGTCAACAATACAAGCACCGGGCAATCCGTTAGCTTTCCTGCTCTCCCGGTAAGAATAATACACTGTATCGCTACCTGACACAACAGATGAATCGAAAAATACGGGAAGCCATTCATTGCCGGCATAATAATATAAGCTATCGGTAAAAATGCATTGATAAGGAGTTTGTGCATCAGCAGTTGAATCATTGATTAAAAGTATTATTATCAACAATAAATATATCGAATGCTTACAGGTAGCTTTTAAGTTTTGCTTACTTTTGAATAGATGACTCATCAAGTTTAAATATAATTGTTTATCTGGGAAATTATGACGCTTAAAAATAATCTTTTTTCAGGAGCCTTACTGATGCTGTTTGCCCTAAATATGCATGCTGAAATTTTGCTTTCGCCCATAATTGATAGCATACCGATGCGCGATGGTAAAAAACTGGCTGCCGATATTTATTTGCCTGATACTACGGGTACATATCCCGTTATTCTGATTCAAACACCCTATAACCGGCTTCACTACCGCCTTGGATTACCGCTTGGTATAAAAACAGATATTGCTCAAAGTCATTATGCCTTTGTCGTTGTTGACTGGCGTTGTTTCTATGGCTCGATTGGAGCCTGTGTACAAAATCCTGATCGTGGCAACGATGGTTATGATGTCATTGATTGGATAAAAAATCAAAACTGGAGTAATGGAAAAATAGGAACCTGGGGCCCATCCGCTTTAGGAAGGGTGCAATATTTTACGATGAAAAAACAACATCCTAATCATATCTGTGCCGTTCCACTAGTATCAGCTACTCAGTATTTTTACGAAGAATATTTTCCCGGTGGAGTTGCCCGCACCGAATATATCCAGCAATTAGATGCACTGGGGTTTGGATTATCCACTTTATTGTATGCTAATCCGGTTTACAATTACTTATGGTTTGGCATTGAAAAATCTACCCTTTATCCCGATTCTATTCAAATTCCGGTTTTAATGATTGGTGGATGGTACGATCATAATATTCCCATGATGATGATGCTTTATCATGCTTTAAGAAATAATTCACCGGCTGCTTCTGATTTACGATTGCTCTTCGGCCCATGGGCTCATGGGGGTTTTGGTCCTACCCAGGTAGGAACAGGCCAGCAAGGCGAATTGCAATATCCCACAGCTGCCGGCTGGAGCGATAGTCTTGCTATGGTGTTTTTCGACTATTGGTTAAGAAATATACCCAATACCTGGAATACATCTCCCAATGTGCAATATTTTCAAATGGGAGATGATCAATGGCTATCGGCTTCTGATTGGCCACCGGCAGGTTTGGTAGAAGATACTTTGTTTCTTAGTGCCGGTGGTATGCTTCAAAGCGGGCGTCCTCAACAATTGCATGATTCTGTCTCTTTCGATTATGACCCGGCCAATCCATCCCCTTCCTATGGAGGACCTACTTTACGGCAAGATTTGAATCAAGGACCTTACGACCAAAGTCAGGTAGTGGAATCACGAAATGATTTATTGATTTATCAAAGCCCGGTTTTAAATCATCCGGTCATTATGAAAGGTGCAGTTAAGGTTCATCTTGCCGTAAAATCTGACCGGAAAGATACCGACTTTAGCATACGTTTGACTGATGTTTATCCCGATGGACGATCAATGCTTTTGTACGATCAAATTCAACGAATGCGCTTTCGTAATGGCTATTGGGCATCAGACACAGCCGTAATGCAAAGCGGACAAGTGTACGAAATCGACCTTAAATTACCTGATCAAGCCATTACTTTTTTGCCCGGTCATCGTATTCGTCTTGATATTAGCTCCTCCGATTATCCCCGCTTTGACCGGAATCTGAATAACGGGCAAACTATGTACACGGCAGGTGATACCCTCATTGCACACAATACTATTTTTCAGGGCAAATATCCTGCTTCATACATCATACTACAACTTACTCAAAATCTTGAACTTGGATTATCTGCTTCAGCAGTAACAAGAACTATTTCGCTGGCTCCAAACCCGGCTACCCGGAAAATCCGCTTGCTAAACCTCCCCGCTTCCACCCTTGATATCGCCATATTTGATATCAGTGGACAGAGGCTGAAACAGCTCAAAATAAATCCTGTTAATCCTGTTATTTCGCTAAATGGCATACCGGCAGGATTATACTTTTTAAAAATTATGAATCCGGATAAGCAGCAAACCATAAAATTCACTGTTATCTCAACCGATTAATGCTTAAAACAGAATCAAACAAATCGCTAAAATCGCTAAATACTTTTGGTGTGGATGTACGTGCAAAGCATTTTGTATGTATTCGCAAACCTGATGATTTGGTGAAAATATCAACTTCAAAAGTATGGACATCGAAACGCATGTTTCTCGGAGGAGGAAGTAATGTGCTTTTTTTAAAAGATTTTGATGGTTTACTTATTCAGAATGCTTTAAAAGGCATATCGATTATTGATGAAGATGAAAAGCATGTTTACCTGAAAATCATGTCAGGAGAAAACTGGCATCAATTGGTAATGCATTGTGTAGCAAAAGGATGGGGCGGCATCGAAAACCTTGCCTTGATTCCGGGCACTGCCGGAGCAGCCCCTATTCAAAACATCGGTGCCTATGGAGTAGAGCTAAAAGACATCTTTCATTCCCTGGAAGCACTCGACCTGGAAACCTTTAAGCTCCATACGATTGAGCAAAAGGAATGTGATTTCGGCTATCGGAAAAGCCGTTTCAAAACAGAGTGGAAAGAACGTTTTTTTATTCAGAGTATTTGTCTGAAATTAAGCAAAAAACCAGTCCTTAAAATGCACTACGGAGCTATAAAGGATGCACTCGCCCCCCTTCAAACCCCCGGTATAACAGACCTCTGCCGGGCGGTAATCAAGATTAGAAAAAGCAAACTCCCTGATCCGGCCTATTTAGGTAATGCAGGTAGTTTTTTTAAAAATCCAATTATCGATAGCAATACCTTGAAGCAATTGCTCGAAATATACCCTGAAATACCTCACTATCCGGCAGAAAACAATAAGTTTAAGCTTGCAGCTGCCTGGTTGATTGATCAAATAGGATTAAAAGGCGTGCGTAGTGGCGATACCGGTACTTTTGAAAAACAAGCTTTGGTTATTGTAAATTATGGCCACGCCAAGGGAAGTCAGATATGGCAATTTGCCAATCGCATCATGGATAGTGTTGAATCTGTTTTTGGCATACGCCTTCAACCGGAAGTTAGTATTATCGCTTGATAAATATCCTGACATGGTGCGATTAGCTGCGCTGATTCTTCTTTTATCAGCATTCAGCAATAGAAATATCAAATCTCGATTTGTCTTTTTCTTTAATTTCAACAGCATTACATTTTATTCTTCTGCTGAAAATTAAAAAACCCGTCACTTGTGGCGGGTTTTCATGGCTTAGTGATCGCGGAAGGATTCGAACCTTCGACCCACAGCTTAGAAGGCTGTTGCTCTATCCAGCTGAGCTACGCGACCGGCATGTTGCAAAATTAAGGAATTATCCCGGCAGGAAAAGAGC
>JAJRWN010000081.1 GCA_024276745.1 Bacteroidota bacterium | reverse complement strand
GTTTAATATCTGCTTTATACAAACTGTAATTGTTTTTCCATACTTTATTGCGGTCAATGGTCTTAACGCTGTATCCTAATAATACAAGTAATATTATCATTGCTGCTATCGGTTCAAGTTTTATAATCGATTTTAAACTTAAATACTGTTTATTTTCTGATAATTTATTTGGAATAAACACGGCAAAAGCCAATAAAAACCCCAAACTGGGAGTAAACAGAAGGCGTTCGGCAAATGTAGTTCCGATATATATCACCAAATTTGAAGTAATCAATAGCGAGATAAAGTAAAATGCAATACCCAATGCATATATTTGTTTTTTCTTTATTCCTTTTATAAATGCCAGAAGCATGAATAAAAGCATCAACAAGGTTCCGGTAACAGCAGGATTTGAAAAAGTAGTGGCCGGTATTTGGTTATATGAATAATCATAAAGTAAGGGATGGGGAAATAGCATTTTCAAAAGATATAATCCTTGCAGAAGAATACCTGTGGCAATACGTCCCGGAAGATTGGGAGCGGCTAAAACACTATTATTCAGAGGTGCTACAATGCCCGGATCCACGGGATTGCTCATACTATTGATAATATGTGCATGCCAAAAAACAAGGATAATTGCCAGTGCAGCAAATAAAGAAAATATCCGAAGAATTTTTTTAAAAGGAATTTCTTCCCTTCCAAAATATAATATCATCGGTATTAATACGGCAAGTGTAATAGCACTCTCTTTTGAAAGCATGGCAAGCAGAAAAAAGAATAAGCTTAATATTAATGAACGTGTTTTTCCGAAATCGATATACTTGAAAAGCAGATATACTGAAAGTATAAAGTTTAAAAAGGCCAATATTTCATCTCTTCCTTTTAAATTGGCTACTGCCTCAGTATGTACCGGGTGCGCTAAAAAGAGCAGTGTAATGACAAGCGGTATAAATGAAGATTGATTTTTGAAAAATCTTAAGAGGAAAAGAAAAAGAAAATATCCGCACAAAGCATATAACGATACATTGATAAAATGACTGAGTTCAGGATTATTGCCGGCAAATGTCATGGCAAAAAAAGGACGGTAAAGACCATCATTAAAACCATTGACTCCATGGAGCAAATTGGTAGCATAAATTGAAGGTATTCCTTCTAATCCGGCTTGTACATCTGTGTTTTTTAAGATTACAATAACATCATCCAATACATAATTGTGATGAAGTGTATTTCCGTACAGCACAAAGGCAAAAAGTATCGGTACGATTAACTGCCAATTTTTATATCGAGGGGTGGATTGTTGGGGTTTATCTGTTTTTACAGCGTGCTTGGCTTTCCTCTTTTTCGACATTAACCATTGTTTTGGCAAGTAATTAATGTATCCAATATTAAAAATAAAAACTGAAAGTATCAATCAATAATGCACAAGTCTAAGGTCTGGTGAATAAAAAAGCGATTATTTTCAATTGAATGAAATAATCGCTTTTTGTAGTATATGGATTTATACTAATGGTTTATTTTAAATGATTAAGTGTGTCATCATAATCAGGCTCATTTGTAATCTCAGGAACTTGTTGTGTATAGCTTACTTTTCCGTTTTCATCTATAATAACAATTGCTCTTGATAACAGACTTTGCAAAGGACCGTCAATGATTTCGACACCATAAGCTTTACCAAAGGAACCGGTAGAAAAATCAGAAAGGGTTTCTACCTGTTCAATACCTTCTGCTCCGCAAAAGCGTGCTTGAGCAAAGGGTAAATCTTTCGATATGCAAAGTACTTTCGTATTATCCAACCCAGCAGCAATTTGATTAAATCTTCTGATCGATGCGGCACAAGTTCCGGTATCCAAACTTGGGAAAATATTTAAAATCAATTTAGAACCTTTGTATTCGCTCAGATTTGATTTTGCGAGATTATTTTTAGTTAGAGTAAAATCTTTTGCTTCAGTACCAATCTCCGGTAAATTTCCTATGGTTTTAACCGGATTTCCTTGTAGTGTAATTGTTGCCATTATTAATTTCTTGTTTTTGCATTCAAACAGCTATATGACTAAATAGTTCAACAAATGGCTTCCTATTGCATATTTTTTCGAAAAGTAACTACATTAAAAATTTATAATGTTTTTTTATAGGTTCTGAACCGTTTTACTATCTTACCTCCCATCCGTTCCATTTCAGCTCTTATTTTATTATTATCTTCAAGTTCCAGATGACTGTCGATAACTTTAAATCCGGCCTCCATGGCTGATTTCAGCAAATTGCGTCCAAGCAATACATCAAGACCTCTGCCTCTGAGTTCTTCTTTGATTCCACCAATCATTAAATCAAGCTGTTTTGTCTTTTTCATTGCTCTTTTGATTTGGAAAATACCAAATGGCAATAATCTTCCTTTGGCTTTTCTGATGCCGGTTGTAAGATTAGGTATGGCAATAATTACAGCAACAATTTCACCTTCTAAGGCTACCATTTTTAAAAACCGGGCGTCTATTACCGGCATATATTGTTTCGCTAAATCCTTCATCTCTTCATGACTCATAAAAGCAAAACCGTATAATTGATGGAAAGTGATATTGATTAGCTCAAAAACCGGAATGATATATTTTTTTATCTCCCTTTTACTTTTTGGTTCAATGATTTTATATTTCCCTGAACGCATCAGGCGCAGATATACTTTTTCGTATAATTCTGGCATCTTTTCGGGTATGTTTAATTTATATTCTACCCAGGAGACATCAGGTTTATACCCTTCATGTTCCACCAAATCGAGCATATACGCTTCGTTGGTTGGAGCTTCAATTACCGGTAATTCATCAAAACCTTCAAACTGAAAACCTTGCGGATCTTTATCAGAAAAACCGTATGGGCCAACCAGGTTTTCCATTCCATTGTCGTGGGCCCACTGTTCTACATACTGCAACAAGGCATGGGCAACTTCCTGATCTTCATAGCATTCCATTTTAAAAAAGCGTGCATTCTTTTCGTTCTTTGCTGCATTATATTTATGATGAATGATGCCCATTATTCTTCCCACAAGGATATTGTTTTTGTAGGCCAGGGCTAATGTTGTTGTATTTTCGGCCAGTAAACGGTTTTTTTTGGGATTGTGAAAGGTCCATTCATCCATATATATTGGAGGCATCCAGTTGTCGTGATTTTGATGTATGTCTTTAGGCAAATAAATAAATTTGCGTAGTTGTTTTCTGTTTTTCACTATTTGAATATGAACCGGCATACGAAGGATTTTTGGTAAAATAATTGTACGATTATTCAATAATAGGCCGAAATTAGCATTTAAAGAGAAATTTTGCAGTACAAAAGCACACAGGAACTATAAGTAAACTAATTTTATTTTAATTGGACATAGCGTTCTACGTCCAAAACTACAATGATAAATGCGTAAGAAATTTTTATCTGTTATTATATTCTTTTTAATGCTGGAAACTGTGTATGGGGCTCATATAGTCGGAGGTGAAATAATATATAGTTGTTTAGGTTCTAATCAATACAAAATTCAATTAAAAATTTACCGGGATTGTTTTAGTAGCGGAGCCCCGTTTGATAATCCGGGAACTTTATACATATTTTTAACAAATGGCCAGATTTACAAGCAAGTCAATGCTGTACCTACGATTACGAATATACCGGCAAATGTGAGTAATCCTTGTATGGTTTCGCCCCCGAATGTATGCGTAGAGGAGGGAATTTATACTTTTATCGTGACCCTGCCGCCAACCACAGGTGGTTATAATCTGGTCTATCAGCGTTGTTGCCGGAACAATACAATTGTAAATCTGAACAGTCCCGGAAGTCAGGGGGCATCTTATATTGCACATATCCCTGATTTTACAATCGCTTCCTGCAATAGTAGTCCGTATTTTAATAATTTTCCTCCTATTGTGATTTGTGCCAACGAATCGCTACATTTCGACCATAGTGCTACCGACCCTGATGGAGATAGTTTGGTTTATAGCCTCTGCGCTCCTTTTACCGGAGGATCCCAAGCTACCCCTCTACCTTCACCTGCCAATCCTCCACCTTATAGCAAGGTATCATACAGCAGTGGTTTTAATGCCGGAAATCCTTTACCGGCCAATCCTAAAATTGCGATTGATCCACAAACAGGATTGCTTACGGGTAAACCCACTATGTTGGGGCAGTTTGTGGTTGGTGTTTGTGTCAAGGAATATCGAAATGGTATTTTACTTGATATCCACAGAAGAGAATTTCAATTCAATATTACTAATTGCAGCCCAATGATTGTTGCCGCTATACCCAGTACAAGTGCAAATCCTGATTCAATGTCATTTTGCAATGGTTTTTCGGTAACTTTCGGTAATAATAGCATTGGTGCTAATTCATATTTTTGGGATTTTGGGGTACCGGGTATTCAATCCGATACTTCAAATGCCACCTATCCTACTTACTCTTATAGCGATACCGGCACTTATACCGTTTATTTAGTTGCTAATCCGCATACCGTATGTTCCGATACCGATTCAATTGTGCTAAAACTATATCCTTATCTAACAGCCGGTTTTACGCATATCTCCGCTTGCCCTAACGCAGCTGTTTTGTTTGCCGATACTAGTGTTTCTCAATTTGGCAGCGTAATTGGATGGGATTGGGACTTTGGAAATGGTAAAAAAGATACTGTAGCAAATCCCAGCATGATATATGGACAGGGAGGCCAATATCAGGTTACTTTGACCGTAGAAAATGCTTATGGTTGTTTGGCCCAGAAAACACATACTGTTGAAGTGTATCCAAAACCCAAAGCTGCATTTATTTCCAGTACACCCTGTGTTGGTTCACCCATTAGTTTTACGGATTTGAGCACCATTACTTCTGGAAGTATTACTGCCTGGAATTGGGATTTTGGAGATGGATCGCTACCTGATACAAGTCAAAATCCAAATCATATTTATACTATTCCGGCTGTTTATCCGGTCACCCTGACTATAAGTAGCAATTACGGTTGTACTGATACTATTGTCAATATTGTTAGCATTATTAATCCTCCGGTAGCTTCCATTTCTCCAGATACTACAATATGCCAGGGCGACTATGTCAATCTATCAGCATCTGGAGGTTTGTTTTATAATTGGAGCCCGGCAACAGGAATTCTAAGACCCGGAATATCAAACCCTAAAGCAGCTCCTTTGGTCACCACTACCTATACAGTTAATGTTTCTGATAATTGTTTCTTCGATACCGCCATGGTCACTGTTTTTGTGATGCCTCTGCCCGAAGTATTTGCCGGTAAGGATACCAGCATTTATTATGGCGATATGGCATTATTATATGCTCACGGAACAGCCGTAAATTATGTTTGGTCGCCTCAAGCACCTGTTAGCGACCCTTTTAGCCTGAATACCCCGGCTAGCCCTGCAACAAGCACGATATTTACCATTACGGCTACCGGTGCCAACGGTTGTGTTGCCCGTGACGAAATGAAAGTAAACTTATTACCAGTATGCGACCGGCTCTATATACCCAGTGCCTTTTCTCCTAATAATGATGGGATAAATGATGTTTTTAAAATTATTGATTACGGCCAAAATGATTTCATTTATTGCAGAATATTCAACCGTTGGGGTGAGAAAATTTTTGAAACTGATAATCTTGCTGTTGGCTGGGACGGCAGCTATCTTGGAGTTCCTCAGGAAATAGGAGTATATGTTTATCAACTATACCTTCGCTGTGGACACAAGTATGTTACCAAAAACGGTAACCTTACCCTGCTTAGATAAATTTTTTTCAGGCTTATTTTTTGGCTTACGGCTCCCTTTTTTTTAAAAAAAAGATAAGTTCTTATCCTTTTTAAATAAATATTGTTAATTTAATAGGCTGATAAAGACCTGTTGTCTTTATTACTGATATCTGACACTCTGTGAATACAATGCTTAATTTTTTATAGATTATCGTAATTAATTTGTCTTATATATGTGTCTGACTATGACACTTAAAATCAACTAATATGAAAACCTATCACGTCATCGGTGTCATGTCTGGTAGTTCTCTTGACGGTATTGACCTGGCCTATTGTAAATTAAAGGGAGAACAAATGAAGTGGAATTATGAGCTATTGATTAAAGCTTATATTCCATATCCTACTAAATGGAAATTGCGATTGGCAAATCTGACGCTTCAAAATGCAATTACCTATATCAAAACCCATACTTTCTTTGGTCATTACATGGGAACGGTTATTAATGAATTTATTCGAAAAAATGCTATTGAAAATGATTTGGATTTTATTGCCTCTCACGGGCAAACCATTTTTCATCAACCGGATAATTTATTAACAAGCCAAATTGGAGATGCTTCAGCCATTGCCTATGAAACAGGTTTTCCGGTTATTGCCAATTTCAGAAACAATGATGTGGCAGCCGGTGGGCAGGGAGCCCCTATTGCTCCCATAGGAGATTTAATATTATTTCCTCAATATTCGCATTTATTAAATTTGGGTGGTATCTCTAACATATCTTTTAAAGTTAATGACCATAAAGTAATCGGCTATGATATATGTGCTGTTAATATGCTGTTAAATGCCTTGGCCGGTGAATTGGATAAGCCTTTTGATAAAGATGGAAAAATAGCCGAATCGGGTAAAATTCATCAAAATTTGCTGGATGAGCTCAATAGTTCCTGGTATTTTGATAAACGATATCCCAAATCGCTTAGCGGTGGTTGGGTGGCTAAGGTCATTATGCCCATTTTTGGTCGCTACGATTGTTCAATTGCCGATAAACTAAAAACAGCTTGCGAGCATATTGCAGAGCAAATAGCACGCGAAATTAAAGTAATCTACGAGCAAGAAGATTTAAGTATAGATCCGGTACATAAAATTTGTCTTACCGGTGGTGGTGCATTTAACAAGTATCTGACAAGCCGAATTTCTGCCCTTTCTCCTATTCCTGTTGAATTACCTGATGAGGATATTATTCAGTTCAAAGAAGCCATTTTAATGGCACTTATGGGAGTGCTGAGGGTTGAAAATGTAAACAATATCATTGCTTCTGTAACCGGTGCACGTTTCGATACCATTGGTGGGTGTATTTATCAAGGGCATAAGCATTTGCTCTAAATACAAAATCCCTATCTTCGGGCTGCTGATATGTCCGATTTACCAAAAAATACAAAAAAGATTTTGCTCACCGGAGCCAGTGGATTTTTGGGCAGCTATATTTTGGATTTGCTATGCAGCAAAGGTTATCGGGTCATTGCCATTAAACGGCCTTCAAGCCATACCGCTTTGCTTAAGCATTTAGATGTTGAATGGTTAAATGCAGATTTATTTGATAATACTGTTTTGCACGATGCTTTAAAAGAAACAGATACCGTCATTCATGCTGCCGGCTTGGTTTCATTTCATGCAAAAGATAAAAAATCATTGTTCAAAGTAAATGTTGAAGGAACCGCAAATCTGGTCAATCTGTCTCTTGAAAGTAAAATCAAAAGATTTATTCACATCAGCTCGGTAGCTGCACTTGGAATTGTACCGGACAATCGCATGGTAAATGAAAACCATTTCGGTACGGAAGAAAAATTTTCAACACAATATGCCATGAGTAAATATTTGGGTGAATTGGAAGTATGGCGTGGTATGGCCGAAGGGCTTGATGCCCTTATTCTAAATCCTTCCATTATTTTGGGTGCCGGTGATTGGAATCGGAGTTCTGCCCGTTTGTTTAACATTGTCAGGCAAGGTTTAAAATTTTATCCTGTTGGTGCTACCGGCTTTGTTGATGTCAGGGATGTTGCAAAAATTACCATTCAATTATTAAGCTCAAATATCAAATCAGAACGATTTATTGTTTCAGCCGAAAATATTACTTATCGTGATCTATTGGTAAAAATGGCTCATGCTCTTGAAGTAAAATATCCTGCTGTACGGGCTGCAAAATCACTTGCAACTATAGCTATGATTGCCGATCAATTCCGCTCTTTCTTTCTGGGCAGGGAAGCTGCTTTGACGCGCGAAACCGTTCGCAGCTCATACACTTACATTCAATACGATCATACGAAAATCGTGCAGGCACTGAATTATCGGTTTATTCCCATTGATGCTACTATCAATGCCTGTGCAAAAATTATCAAATCCAATCAACCGGTGCGATTGCTCGATTGGTAATCTGTTTTATTCGTGTTGAACGATTAATTTTTTGCTTATCAAACGATTGCCGGCTCTAAGGTTTACCAGATAAATCCCCGATGCCTGATTGCTCATGTCAATGGCAATAGTTCCTTGTGAAAATTCCTGGGCTGTTTTGTGTTCAATTATCCGTCCCATGAGGTCTGTCACATACAAATCAATATCAAGGGTTTGATTCAGGTTGATATCGCATTGAACCAATCCGTTCGATGGGTTTGGATAAATTTCCATAAAACTTTCCCATGGCTTGGTTTCGATACCTATCGGAAAACCTACCGTAAATTGTTGCGATATTTTTGAGCCGAAATTAGCTTTAAAGTTTTTGATCATCGCACCTCCCATTTTTCGCAATTTGGCATAGCCCGATCCGTCATTATTGGCAAAGAAATAAAGCCCGTCTTCTCCCGAATCAAAAATGGTCAAGGTATAGCAGCCGTCTGCAAGATGAAATGTGTCTTTGTAAATAGTGTTATTGGAACAGTTTGATCTGGAATAAATAATATTACCGTTTATGTCTTTTAAAGTATAAGAGGTTTCGTATCCGGCTGCATTGGTCCTGAGCCAAAAAACCATATCGTTTTCGTATAGAGGAGTACGTTCAAAATGAGTTTGCATGCTATTGTTATGCGCATATTCATCTGACTGTCCGCTGGGGTTTGAAATATTTACTTCAAAAATATCGGGTCCTGTCCAGCTACCCCACGATGCAGGAGGTAATTCAAGCGTGGTTTCTTCAAAAAAATCAAGACTTCCGGTCCAGTGATAGTTTGCCTTTATACTTCCTTGGGGTCCATAAGCTATATCAAGGCTCGTCAATGTATTGCTTCCTGTATTTTTAATTTTGATAATTGCATTGTTACAAACCGGATTATGCCTTTTCCAATAATCGGCATCTGTCGGTGCTATAATGTCTGTTATGGCAGCATCATTTTGGAAATTCGGTGCACCATAAGTAACTAATTGAGCATCAATCCGGTAGTAGGGTGTGGAGCCTTGTCCGTTCCAAACATAGCCGGGCTGCATATCAAAATCAACGGTAACAGAATCTCCGGGTGTGATTTTGTTTGAAATATCATAGAAATAAGGCCGAACTTCTGCACCGGGGCACCAATTGGCACGGTCGTAAATCCAG
>JAJRWN010000080.1 GCA_024276745.1 Bacteroidota bacterium | reverse complement strand
TTGTGTGTCGGCAAAAACCAAATGTGCTATTTGTGCGTGGGCTTTTCATTTCTTTATTTTCTTGTAGCAAATTTATCATTCTGGTTTCGTTTCTCCTGCTTGTGCCTAACGTCTGTATAATCCACAATGTGCTTTATACATTATATAGTGCTATTTTATTAAGTTCTTGTTTATCAATTTATTATCTGCAATAATTACCTTTAGTGGCCTTATCATTTTGTGCAGAGATGTATCGCCTTTATCCTTAAAACCTCCAAACATAAATCCAAATCTAATCAATAAAAAACGATTGGCAAAAGAATACCAGATGTTTCCCTAATGACATTTTCCGGATAAGTGATACTTTCCGAAAGATTCTTATATTTATAACAATCTAAAGACTACAGCCATGAAAAATCTTAAGCTACTTTTTTTATTGTCGCTATTTGCTCCCACAGAGCTTTATTCTTCTCATATTGTAGGTGGTGAGATGCATTATAAAAGTCTGGGTGGTATGGATTATTATGTCACCCTGATTTTGTATCGTGATTGTAATGGAGTGATCATGCCACAAACGGTAAATATAGATGTAGCTTCCGCTGCTTTCCAGCATTTCGCAGCTCCATTGGATTTGTTAAACAGTCAGGAAATAACTCCTGTATGCCCAAGCATGAGCACTTTTTGCAATGGCGGGCAACTATACGGCTACGAAGCCTATATGTATGGCGACACCGTAAGTTTGACGGGAGCCGACAGCAATTGGGTTTTTTCGTACTCCTCCTGCTGCCGGGGAGGCATAGCAGGAAACCTGGTGAATCCATACTCTGATGCCTACTATATATCAGCCTATCTCAACAATACATTGGGGCCGAATAACAGTTCGGTTTTTATAAACCTGTCACCTATTTTTCTATCCGGCAATACCTTGCAAACCATCAGTTTTCACGCTATGGACCTAGATGGTGATTCACTGGTCTATTCCTTGGTGCCCACTATGACAGATGCTGCAACACCTGCTGCCTATCTGCCACCGTTTAGTGCTAGTTATCCCTATCAGACACCTTCGGGTACGGTGCATTTCTATCCTATAAGCGGTTTGCTTATTGATACGGTAATTGCTGTTCAAACTCCGGTGATATGTGTTGAGGTGGAAGAATACCGGAACGGAAAAGTCATCGGGAAGGTGAGGCGAGATATTGATATGGCTTTTCTGAATCAAAGCAATAGTGTGCCGACTATATCCGGCATGGATAGCCTGCCTGTATTTGATACGATTGTGCATGTAGGCGATACCCTAAATTTCGATGTTTATGCGGCAGATAATGATTTTCTGCAAACGCTGCTGATGGATTGGGACAGCCTGATTCCCGGAGCGAATTTTCAAATCACCTATTCGCCACTGCCTGTAGGTCATTTTTCGTGGGCGCCTGATACAAACGCCATTGGTAACATCAATTTGTTGCCTGTTTATGTGACGGATAATTTTTGTCCTTATGAGGGTTGGGCTTTCAAATTATTTGCTATTCATGTGCTTCCGGCTTTGCCTGTAGGCTTGTTCTTGAAAAATGATTATCCTACTATTCGTGTCTATCCTATTCCTGCCAAAAACATTGTTCATTTTGCCTGGAATGAAAATATTTCCGGTGAATATATGGTGTATGATATCAGTGGTAAGCTGGTGGATTTTGGGGCATTAGACCATACATCGGCATTCAATTGGGACAGCAGGAATTTTAATTCGGGCTTGTATTTATGGAAAATGGAAACGGACAGGGGAGCATTGCTTGGCAAGTTATTGCTCTCGAAATAGACTTTATATCAATTCATCGATTCTGGCAAGCAGCCAGGTTTTATTGGCCACGGCTTCTTTGTTTTCAATTTCGGGTTTTAGTTTTTCAAGAAATTCTTTCCTGCGATAGCGATATTTGAGCAGCCTTTTGGCATAATGCAGAAAATTGGAATAACTTTTCAATTGGTATTTTGAGATAGAGCGGTTGCGCCTGAGATAAACATAAAAAGCTTCAATAAGGCTGTAGAGTGGGTCGCTTTCTTCCATAGCATAGTATGTCTTCATCAAAAGTGATTTTGAATCCAGATGATAATAGACATCGGTAAAAAGCACATTGTTGAGCAAATCAAGTGTTTTTTTATACTGTCCGGTATGGAAATGATATAGCGCTAAATTATAGTTATAGGCATTTTCAACTGCTTCACGAGGCAGTTTTTGTTTGTACGATTTGATAAAATCATATACCCAGTCAAAAGCTTTTAATCGCAATCCAACGGCTACAATATTCTTATAATCCCATTGAGAAAGTATATCGTTTTTGAAAATTATTCTACGGTCAATTAGTGTCTGATAAAGTTCAAAAAGCTCTTTGAGATATATGGTTTGTCCCAGATTAATTTTTTTTATACAGTAGTTTCTTGCATACACATACATATCGTTGATAACGGGTGGAGGAAGTTGTCCGGTTTGCAAGTTGAGTTTTTCTTTCAGTTGTTTATAATATGTTTCGTTTTCGCTAAACAGTAAGGTTTTTAAAATTTGATTATAAATACTGATTTCAGGAACATTATCGTGTTCATGCTTATCGAGATAAGCAAGTATTTCATTAAGCAAAAGTGGTTCAAATTCTCCTGCCATCAGATTGGTATGGTTAATAAGCTCAGCCGAGTACTGAAGTTTTTTGATGATATAACTGATGTCCAGATTCCGGATTATGGCACTGATATTGTCTTCAACCGATAGCGCCCGTTTGTCCGGATTATGATTGTATAAAGCTAATTGATACCGGTAGGCCTGTTGATAGAAAATACTGTTTTGATAAGGAGATTGATCAAGCAGTATTTTTTCTTTTTGCAATACTTGCTTATCAAATTGCCTGATATCTCTTGCCCCTAAAGCATCCAGTAAGTAAGTACATTTATCAAAAGGTCTTTTCTCAAGCTCTTTAAGTACTAAAAATTGCTCCAGTAAATTCGTAAGATCCGTACTGAGATATCTTAGTTTTTGTTCCTTTATCGGTGAATCGTTAAATATTTGATGATAAATATTTTTTCTATTGACTTGTGGCGATAAAAATTTGGGATAATAGGGAATGAGCAACTGAAGCAGTTTATTGATTTTTGGATTTTTATTAAAAAAGGAAGCGTCCACAAAATCATTAAAATGATTGATTTCTACTTTTGTTAAAGATTTTAAGAGAATAACTAACTTGCTTTGATACATGACCTGATGAAAATAACTAAAACATTAGAATTTCACGATAATAAAAGTAAAGTAAAGTAAATAAATAATATAAAAAACACAGAAAAACAATATTGATACACTTGAGTTTAGTGAAATAATATTTTTAAATTCAAAAGCAGTATCCGATAATTACTCAATATTATTTTGGATTGTTAATAATAAAGTCCTACCTTTATTGCAAGAATTAAATGAACTTTCTTGACATCCTTCTTTGTTGCTTAATAAAATAACTATGAAACGGATTACATATACCTTGGTTTTGATTTTTATGGCAAGCTTTGCATTCAGTCAGCAGAGTGTACTCGATCCTAACGGGTCAGGCTCACCTAGCCGGCCGGTGATCGATAATATTTCTGCTGTTAGCATCGGTCCTGATCTTGTAAATGAAGGTGATTTGGTTTCTTCATTTGGCGTTAGAAGCGGTTCAGAAAATGGTTATATTGATCCTCAAAATAACGAAGGTAATTCTTTGCAAGGAAACGATGCTTCGGGTAATTTGATTGATCCTGTTTTCGAAAGCATTAAAGAAAACATGAGAATGTATCCAAATCCTGCAAATGATTATGTGATTATCGACTTGGGAGAATATGCCGAAGTTGAAATCAGTATTCTGAATATTATCGGGAAAAGGGTATATTTTCAAAAAACAGAAACAGATCAATTAAGCATTTCATTAAGTGATTTTCCAAAAGGTTCTTATTTCTTAACCATAAGAAGAGGAAAAAATATTATTGCAAAACGACTGGAAATATCAGGAAACTAAACTAACTAAAGAACAGATATATAAAAACCGGCCATCATTGATGAGCCGGTTTTTATGTTAATATTACTGACAAGGTCATTTTTTTGTCAGAAAAATTTTACCCGTTTGCGCTTATTGTCACTATAAAGTAAAAACAAGAAAGGATATATTTAGAAAATTGGGGCGTAAAACAATCTGATACTTGTATCAAATTGTAATTGTCTTACAACAAAATGGAAGATACATTGTGCTTGAAATTAAATTCAGGTGATTATGATGTATTTAAATTCCCGGTATTTATTACCACTGATTTTACTGCTTCATTTGCTGAGTCAGGTTTTGATGGCAAATATTTTTCCCGGTCGTCAATTTAAGGAAAGCATAAAACATAATAAGCTTGTGTTAGATAATGAGCAGGTAAATCCGGCATCTTTTGTTAATAATGCTGAAATACTTAAGAAAATGAAGAAATTTTCCATGCTCAATGTAAATGTTGCCGATTGAGGAGTCATAAATTGTGTATAATAGCGTTCAGAATTAAGCTATTGATGCGTTTATGAAAGTCCGTATATTCTTTTCAGTCTTATTAATCATCTTGTGTTTACCGGCAAAGGCACAAGATAAAGCCCTCATACAAATAACCGGTTTGGTAATGACGAGTGACAGTTTGCGGGCCATTCCTTTTACTCATGTATTTGTAAAGTCCAGTGGAAGAGGTGTCGTGTGCAATTATGAAGGTTTTTTCTCCATGGTGATTGATATGGGAGATACGCTGATGTTTTCAAGTGTGGGTTTTAAGGAAGCCGAATATATTGTACCACGCGATTTAAATAAAAACAGATATAGCATGGTGAAGCTTATGACCAGAGACACCATACACTTATCCGAAACTGTGATTTACCCATGGCCGAGTCAGGAAGAGTTTAAGCATGCTTTTCTTACCCTTAATATTCCGGATGATGATTTGGAAAGAGCCAAGAAAAATCTGGACAGGGAACTGATGAAAGATTTAGCAAGGCAAATGCCTCAGGATGCCAATGAATCGCAAGATTATTATCAAAGACAAGAAGCCGACCGCTATTATTATTATGGACAGCAACCTCCCGAAAATATCTTCAGTCCCTTGGCATGGGCACAGTTTTTTAAAGCCTGGAAAAGAGGAGATTTTAAACAGAAATAGTTGAATTATCTGACCTTCGAAGCCAAAGGGTACTTCATCTTATACGATGGATTCACAGCTCCTTTGCTGATTTGAATGAGTTTTTTCTTAATCAGTCTTTTTCTCAAAGGTTTTACCAAATCGGTAAACATAATACCTTCCGTATGGTCATATTCATGTTGAATAACCCGGGCATTCATTTCATCAAATACTTCTTCATGTTCAACAAAATGCCGGTCGTAATATCTGATATGTACTTTTGAAGGGCGCAGCACATTTTCACGAACAAAGGGAATACTCAGGCAGCCCTCTTCCACTTCTTCTTTAGGACCATAGCGTTCTAATATCTCTGCATTAATAAATACTTGTTTGATACCTATTGTATTGTTTTCTTCGGCATCAATCTGACTTGAATCAACAATGAACAAACGAATAGCACGACCAATTTGAGGAGCTGCTAAACCAATGCCATGAGAGCTGTACATGGTTTCGAACATATCTTCTATCAATTGTTCCAAACCGGGATAATCCGCATTTATTTTATCACCGGTTTTTCTTAATACCGGGTCACCATAAGCAATTACTGGTAATATCATATTTATTGTTTTCTATCCAAATACGATTGCAAAATGATGGCAGCAGATATCATATCCAGATTCTCCTTCTTCTGTCGTTCTTTTTTCTTGTATCCGGCTTCAATCATTGCACGTGCTGCCATTTTGGAAGTATATCTTTCGTCTTCCCAACATACCGGTATATCCGGAAATTGTTTTTTTAATTTTTTTACAAATAAACGGGCCTGTGCGGCAACCGGAGCAGGGGTATCATCTAAATTTATTGGATCTCCAATTACAAAACATTCAACCATATCTTCACCCAGAAAGTTTATTAAATAGTCAATCACTTTATCAGGAGGAAGAGTAGTTAATGGCGAGGCAATTATTTGCATCGGGTCGGTACTGGCTATACCCACTCGCTTTGTTCCATAATCTATTCCTATGATTCTGCTCATTGCCGGCAAAGTTAAGCGAAATTCAAATTTAAAGATGTAGCCATAAATCGAGTATCATTAAAAAAGCAAATAGCATCGATGCTATGCCATTGGTCGTAAAAAAGGCAAGATTTATTTTACTGAGTTCATCCGGTTTTACCAAGCGATGCTGATAAAATAAAAGTGCAATAAAAATAAAGCAAGCCAAGAAGTATATCCAACCGAATACAGCAAGATAACCGGCCAACAGCAGGGTAGTGGCACTCAGTATGTGTAGCATTTCGGAAAAGCGTAAAGCTTTGCTTCCACCCAGTACAACCGGTATCGAATGCAAAGCATTTTCTTTATCAAAATATTCATCCTGTAAAGCATAAATAATATCGAAACCGGCTACCCATGTAAGTACAGTGAAAGCATAAAGTACCGGTAAATAATGAAATTGTCCGCTTACCGATAAGTATGCTCCAATCGGAGCCAGCGATAAGCCAAGACCCAATACAAAATGACTGAGTGCAGTAAAACGCTTGGTATAACTGTATGCCAATATTAAAACCAAAGCAAGTGGTGATAAATAAAAACATATTGGATTAATAAACCAGGTACAAGCAATAAAAGCTATACTATTAATCCATACAAAAATCATCGCTGATTTAAGCGATACTTTACCAATAGGAATTTCCCTTTTTCTTGTTCTCGGATTAAGTGTATCTATCCGGTGATCAGCCAAACGGTTGAACGACATGGCGGCATTACGGGCAAAAATCATACACAGTATTACCAATATCAGTATTGTCCAGTGAAAAGGATAATGGTGATACCAGACGGCTAAAAAGAAACCGATCATCGCAAAAGGCATGGCGAATACCGTATGACTGAATTTTACCAGTGATAAATAGCGTTTCATGGATAAACAAAGGTAGCAATTTGATGGCTCTACATACCTAAACCCAAGGCTTTCCGGTAGGTCGTATCTTCCGGATTATTCTTTGACCAGTAATC
>JAJRWN010000079.1 GCA_024276745.1 Bacteroidota bacterium | reverse complement strand
GAAGACAAAAAAATTTCAATCACCTATTGTCCGCTTTGCAATGCTGCCATTGTATTTGCTCGTGAAATGCCATGGCACGGAAAACATCTTGTACTCGATTTCGGCACTTCCGGCATGCTGCGAAAATCTGATTTGGTGATGTGGGATAGGCAAACCGAATCGTGGTGGCAACAGATAGAAGGCAAAGCCCTGGTGGGCAGTTTAAGTGGAGCGCGGATTGCTTTTATCCCTTCACAAATAATGTCGCTAAAAGATTTTATTGATCGCTATCCTGATGGTCTTATATTATCGAATAATACAGGATTTGACGCAGAATACGGGCAAAATCCTTATGAAAATTATGATCATATAGATAATCAAAAACCTTTTCTTTTTGAAGATAATATTGATCCGAGATTACCGGCCATGGAACGTCTTATTGCCGTTTCATGGAATGGAAATCATAAAGCCTATAGCTGGAGTGACATACAAGAAATGAAAGTAATCAACGACACTTTTGAACGTCAATCTTTAGTTATATTTTACCGCCCGGGTGCTATATCAGTATTAGACAGTAAAGATATCCGGAGCGCCAAACAAATCGGCACAGCCAATGTTTTTAATCCACTATCAGATGGTATTTTGCTTCACTTCAAATCTTCAAAAAACGGATTCATCGATCTTGAAACCCATTCATATTGGGACTATAGCGGGCAATGTATCCGGGGCAAGATGAAAGGCAAAGAATTGATTCCATACTTTTTCACCAGTCATTTTGCTTTTGCCTATCTGGCCTTTTTCCCCGGCACGATTATTTATCATCAATAGCCGTTTTCTTTAGCTTTCTTAACATTATCGGCACAATAATAACAGGGTCAGCCCCTAATTTTGCTCAAATGCTTAAAAAGTTAATTACAATCACTTTTCATTTATTCATATTCCCATTCATTATCCTTGCACAGCATAACGGAGGTCAGGAAGGGATAATGGGTATCAGCTCCTTCCAGGGCTCCATTATCGGCCATGTAATAGATTATACCACACACTCAGGAGTAGCTTTTTCTACCATTTCGGTATATACATTACGCGATTCAAGTCTGATTGACGGCAGCATTGCAGACGAACACGGATATTTTCAAATCAAGGTTAAAGGTGGTGCCTATTCACTCAAAATTGAATCGATAGGATATAGCGATTTAAGTATTTCACCCATCCGGGTTTCTCCAAAAGAAAATACCGTTGATGCCGGTGATTTGTTGTTGCAAGCGCTACCTGTAAATCTCGAAGAAGTTGAAGTAAGGGGTGAAAGAAGCCGCATGACCATAGGACTGGATAAAAAAGTTTTTGAAGTAGGTAAAGATTTATCAAGCATCGGTGGTACCGGTGAAGATATTTTATCCAATATCCCTTCCATTACGCTTGATGTTGACGGAAATATCAGCTTAAGAGGCAGCCAGAATGTAAAAATTCTTATTGATGGAAAACCATCTTCACTCACCGGTATCAACTCCAACGATGTACTTTTATCCATACCGGCATCAGCTATTGCAAGGGTTGAGATTATCACCAATCCATCGGCCAAATATCAGGCAGAAGGTATGGTTGGAATTATCAATATCATATTAAAAAAAGACCGGAAGAAAGGTCTGAACGGTCTGTTAAGTTTATCGGCAGGATGGCCTCACGATCACAATGCCGCCATTAATTTGAATTATGGAAGAGGTAAGTGGAATTTTTTTACCAATTACAGTGGAAAATATCGCGATATTCCAGGTATAGCCAGGCATCACAGGGAAGTTTCTTTTACGGATACATCTTATATTCAAGATCAATTTACCGATTTCAACCGCTATGGATTTTCTCATTTTCTTACTCTGGGAAGCGAATACAACATCAATCCCAGAAATTCGATTAATGCCTCGCTTGTCTTCAATAGCCGGCAGCCCGACCATGATGTAATCACAAACTATTATGATTATAACCAATTTGCAGCACTCAGTTCATACCGCAACAGGACTTTAATCGATACGGGAAAAAACAAAAGCATAGATCTTAATCTGTATTATTTAAAGAAATTTGCCGCTAAAGACCGGCAATTATCGGCTAATATGCGCTTTAGCAAGGGTTTAAATTATTCAAATTCCGGTATTCTTGAAAAATCATTTCTGCCCGACCTCATTACACCTGACGGACAAAAAGATATTACTCAAAAATCGGCAGATTACGCATTACAACAATCTTATGATATTCAAATAGATTATGAACATCCTATTGGAGAGAATGGAAAATTTTCAGCCGGTTTGCGAAGCAGTTACGACCATATCGATAAGACATACGAAACTTCAAATTTTAACGATAGCAGTAAGCAATGGGAAGTGCTTAGCAGTGTTAGCAATCATTTTATTTTCAATGAGTATGTACATGCTGCTTATGCCATGTATGGCGATAAAAAGAAAGCCTGGAGTTATCAGTTTGGTTTGCGTGCCGAACAAACGGTATTATCTACCCATTTGCTCGAAACCAACGAAATAAACGATCGTACTTATCTGAATCTTTTCCCCAGTGCACATGTAAACTTTGAAATATCAAAAGGCAATCAGTTGCAATTAAGTTATAGCCGGAGAATATGGCGGCCCAATATGCACATGTTGAATCCCTTCCACAGCTATGCCGATCCACTCAATCTATGGTCAGGCAATCCAAATCTAAATCCTGAGTTTACCCATTCTTTTGAATTGGGTTTTCTGAAATATGGCCATTGGGGCAGCGTCAATAGCAGTATTTACTACCGGCATTCGAGCGATGTCATTCAGTTTTTCCGTACTATTCATGCCAGCGGTGTCAGCGAATCGAGACCCGTTAATATGTCTTCTTCCGACAATTTCGGCCTCGAACTGATTGCCAACCTAAATCCTTTTACATGGTGGCGGCTGCAGGGAAGTTTTAATTATTTCAGAAGTATCGTTGATGCCGGTAATATAGGCAGTCAATATGCATCAGACGATTATAGCTGGACTTCAAGGTTAAGCAATACTTTTTACTTCTGGAATAAGACCATGCTGCAAATTATGGTTAATTACCGGGCACCTATTGAATCGGTACAAGGTATGCGCAATGCAATGTATTTTATTGACATTGCTTTAAAAAAAGATATCATGAATAAAAACGGAAGCATTAGTTTCAGGGTGGCCGATGCGATGAATTCAAGAAAATATGATTTTAATGTAGTGGAAGGTGCTT
>JAJRWN010000078.1 GCA_024276745.1 Bacteroidota bacterium | reverse complement strand
TTATAATCAAGAATATGCAATCGTTTTCCTTTAAGTTTAATAATAAGTGGCAACTGATCATTGTGTATCCAAAGCATCGGTCCATGTGCTTGAGCATCGCAAGCACCGGCAACAAGATGATCAAAAGATTTTGGTAAAGCACCTAAATTAAAATCAGCCGCAGAGTAAGCTTCGTCAACCGTCCAGCTCAAAGGATTGGTACAAAGTGCACCGGCATAAAAATCGTACGATGAATTGCTCAATTTATAAGACCATGCAACGGTATTCCAGGAAGCATAGCAAGCCGTTTGACCGGCTTCGCGGCAGGGAGGTATCATAGGAATAGAATCGGGCGGTACAGGCCAGCCGACCGGATATGCCGCTACCAATTGATTGAGCATATCTTCATTTTGGAAATAATCGCGAAGCAGCCACATGGCCATAAGGGCACCCTGACTATGCCCTGCAATCACAATAGGTCTGCCATGATTATAATGATCAAGATAATATTGAAATGCTGCTTTAATATCGGAATAAGCTAATGCAAAGGCTTTTTTTGAATTATCATCATCCACATAGAATGCTTTTATAACCGCTTGCCGGTAGCGGGGTGCAAAAACCCGGCAACTACCATTGAACACTGTTGCCTGATATTTTATCGAATATTGGTCGGTTTGCAAATTAAGCACTTGGTCATTAAGATCGGCATTCCAGGTTTTACCTTTATAGTAGCTGGTTGGATGAATAAAAAACACATCAGCTTTAGCACTATCCCCGGCAAAATTCAAACTGCTATCGGGCAATAAATCGGAATAATCGCTCATACCCGGCAAGGCAGCCCAGTTTTTTTGCAATGCATAATCAGGAGCAGAAGGAACAGTGGCATCGGTAAAATCAGCCCTGGGATTACGTATGGAAATACACGAACCGACTAAAACAATACCAAGTAGAGATAAAAACAGCTTCATGCACTAATGCTTATTTTTGTCAAAAGTAAAGTTATTCTTTAAATCGAATAGAAATTTACTCATTATGGAAGCACAAAATGATAAGAAAACCAATAGAACTGAAATTAGTGAATTGGGTGAGTTTGGAATCATCGATCGATTGACTAAGAATTTTGAATTGCGCCATGCCAGCAGCCTGAAAGGAGTAGGTGATGATTGTGCGGTGATTGCCACCGGAAAAGGTAAAGCCATGCTCATCAGCACCGATTTGCTGATAGAAGGTATCCATTTTGATTTATCCTATCATCCCTTGAAGCATTTAGGTTATAAAGCAGTTGTTGCTAGTATATCAGACCTTTATGCCATGAATGCAAGGCCATCTCAAATTACAGTTTCTATAGCGGTATCAAACCGTTTTTCTGCTGAAGCACTGGATGAACTCTATGATGGTATTTGGCATGCCTGCGATTATTATGAAGTAGATTTAATAGGTGGAGATACATCGGCCAGCGAAAAAGGTTTACTCATTAGCGTAACGGCAATCGGAGAAGCTTCGCAAAAGCAAATTGTATATCGAAACGGAGCAAAAGCAGGAGATCAAATTATAGTAAGCGGTGATCTGGGTGCGGCCTATTTAGGCTTACAATTATTGGAGAGGGAAAAACAAATATTTTTAGAAAATCCCGAAGTGCAACCCGATTTAGAACAAGAAACTTATATTTTAAGAAGGCAATTAAAACCGGAAGCACGCAAAGAAATTATTGATATTTTGGGAGAGTTAAAAATCAAACCCCATTCCATGATTGATGTGTCAGACGGTTTATCCTCTGATATTTTGCAAATATGTACTGCATCCGGTATGGGTTGCCGTTTGCAGGAATCAGGTATTCCCATTGCTAAGGAAACTTTTGAACGGGCGGTAAAATTTCAAATTCCACCCCTTACGGCTGCATTAAGCGGTGGAGAAGATTACGAAATTCTTTTTACGCTGAGTGCACAGGACACAGAAAAAATAATCAAAAATCCTTTATTCAGTGTAATTGGCGAAATTACTGCTCAGAAAGAAGGATATAATCTCATTTCAAATTCAGGACAAGTGCATCAACTTATTGCTCAGGGTTGGAATCATTTAAATCCAAGCTAAATGAAAACATCCGCAATGAGCGGATGTTTATCACTTATGAAAAGAAATTGACTGTTCTACAGTACAATTTTGACTGACTGTCTTAATTAAACGCTCATGTTTTTCTTCTTAGTATTGATATGGTAGATTTTCCTTTTGATACGTTCAATAATCAGATACATTACCGGAACAATAACAAGTGTAAGGAAAGTAGCAAAGGATAAACCAAAGATTACCGTCCATGCCATAGGTGCCCAAAAACCGGCACTATCGCCTCCCCAGTAAATATGAGGATTCAGTTCATTAATTAAAGAAGCATAATCAAAATTCAAACCTACCGCCAATGGTATTAAACCCAATACGGTTGTAATGGCCGTAAGCAATACCGGCCGGAGTCTTGTGGAACCTCCCTGGATAATGGCTTTTTTTACATCTTCATCATTCAATACATTCACGCCCAATTCATGACGCTTTCGTTCTCTTAGCAGATTGATATAATCAATCAATACAATAGCATTATTTACCACTACCCCCGCCAAAGAAATGATACCGATACCGGTCATAATAATGATAAAATCCATTTTAAATATAGCTAAACCAAACAGCACTCCAATCAAGCTGAATAGCACGGTAAGCATAATCATAAACGGAGCAGCCATGGAATTAAATTGTGTAACAATAATCAGGAAAATCAGAAACACAGCTATCATCAATGCTTTACCAAGAAAGGCAGTTGATGCATTTTGTTCTTCTTGCTGTCCGGTAAACTTCAACTCATAACCAAGAGGAAGTTTATAATCGGCAAAAAGTACTTTCAGTTGATCGATAATCTCGGTAGCATTATATCCTTCCTTTACGTTGGAATATACGGTCACAACCCGTTTCAATCCTTTTCTTTTAATTGAATTATACGTAAATGTACTGCTGTCAGTAGCAACGGTAGAAATGGGTACCTGACTGATTCTTCCGGATGCCTGATCGCGGAATGTGATTTTCTGATCGAATAAACTACCTCTATTGTATCGATATTTATCAGCCAGCCTCAACATAATCGGATATTTATCCTCACCTATTTTATATTTTGAAATCTCTTTTCCGAATAAAGCCGTTCTGATTTCGTTGGCAACTCTTGATGTGGATACACCAAAACGGCCGGCAGCTTTACGGTTAACACGAATAAGTAATTCAGGTTTATTTTGTTCTACATCTGTTAACAACTCTTCAATTCCAAGAATACCCGATTGATTGATAATCTGCTTGATATGATAGGCTTGATTGACCAAAGTATCCAGATTGTCACCGGAAATTTCAATATTTACGGGTTTTCCGAAATCAGGACCATTGGAATTTTTTTCAACGGTTATTACAGATCCGGGAATATCGCTCAATGCATCTCGAATATCTTCCATTACCTGCTTGGTGCTTACCCCCTGCCGAAATTCATAATCAAGAAAAGTAACGGTTATCCTGGCCCGGTTGGGGGTACTTCCTCCACTTGGACCTCTCGATGGATCGTTGGTTCCTTCACCTACCTGGGCGGTCATGGATTCTACCAAAAATTGATTCGGCTTAAGTACTGTATCCACGATGGCTTCAATTCCTTTTACATAATGATCGGTTTTGTTGATATCGGTGCCAATAGGTAATTCGATATAGATATTAATATATCTAGGATCGTTGCTTGGAAATAAATCAACTTTAGGTGCACGGACAACAGTGATAACTACAGAAAGTATAAGTAGTGCAACAATTCCACTCAGAAATAAATATGGCCTTCTTTTGGCTAATGCAAAGGCAATGGTACGATGATAACTATGCTCCAACCAGGGTAAAAATTTATCTTGAAACCAGCGGGCAGTGCGTCTAATCAGGTATGCGTCTATCAATAATAATAAGATAATGATGATGCCAAGATTTCGAAGCCAAATCATGTTTCCAAAATGACCGAGTAGTGCGATGATGGCAATGATTCCGATTGATCTAAAAAGTCTTTTAGTTTTCAGCTTAGTTCTGATTTCTTCTATTTTCACAAAACGGGAAGCAATAACCGGATTAATAACCAAAGCAACAAACAAGGATGAGCTTAGAACAATAATCAAAGTGATTGGAAGAAATTTCATAAACTCTCCCATAATCGAATTCCAGAAAATCAAAGGTAGAAAGGCTGCAATCGTGGTAGCCGTTGAAGCAATAATAGGCCATGCAACTTCTCCGACACCGCGTATTGCCGCTTCCTTTTGGTGAAGTCCTTCCTGGACAAAGCGGTAGATATTTTCCACTACTACAATGCCATTATCTACCAACATTCCAAGTGCCAATATGAGTGAGAATAGCACAATCATGTTGATGGTAGAACCAATAGCGGCAAGAATCACAAAACCAATGAGCATGGAAAGGGGAATGGCAATACCTACAAACAAAGCATTCCGGATACCGAGGAAAAACAATAATACCAATACCACGAGAATAACGCCCGAAATGATACTATTTTCCATATTGCTAACCATTTTCCGGGTAAAACGGCTTTGATCATTGGTCGTTGTTATTTTTATATCAGCAGGTAAATAATCTTCTTGTGCTTTGGCAATTAAAACTTTTATTTTATCGGAAGCATCCAAAAGATTTTCACCATTTCTTTTAATTACATCAAGTGTGGCAACCGGTTGCCCGTCAAGCCGGGAATAACTTTTCCGCTCTTCATCCTTAAATTTAATTTTGGCAATATCCTTAAGAAAAATAACATTTTGTTTTTCGCTTTTTACTACTACATTTCCTATATCTTTTATAGAATGAAATTCACCGATAACACGAATAGATCTTCGATATTCATCGGTCAGCAAATTACCTCCCGAGGCAGTCAGATTTTCGCTTCTTATTTTATTCTCGATATCAGAGAAATTGATTTCGAGTGATTCCATTTTAAATAAATCAACACTAATCTCAACTTCTTTTTCAGGCAATCCTCTAATTTCAACTTTGGATATTTCAGGTAGTTTTTCAATTTCATCTTGAAGATACTCGGCATAGTTTCGCAATTCTTCCGAGCTATAGTCGCCCGATATATTGATAAACATTATCGGCAAATCGGATAAATTAATTTCTGAAACATCAGGATCTGAAGGCAAATCGTTTGGTAAATCTTTTTTCGATTTATCAACGGCATCTTTTACCTTATCCATTGCATCGGCAATAAGAATATCAGGATTAAATTCGGCAACGACCATTGAAAAATCCTGCATATTGTTGGAAGTAATCTTTTTAATGCCTGAAATTGAATTAAGCTCGTTTTCTATAGGCTGCGAAACAAGATTTTCCATATCGGCCGGTGAATTGCCCGGATAACTTGTTCCAATAAGAATTTGAGGAAATACAATTTCCGGAAATTGTTCTTTGGGTAATGAAAAATAGGACGTAAATCCAAAAAGTATTAACATGAATGTCAACAGAAAAACAGTTGTTCTGTTGTTGATGGATAAGGTGGAAATGGTAAAATCCCTATCGAGTTTTTTTGGATTTATTTTATCAGGCATTCCTGTATTTTTATAAAGATTTACTGAATATCAATATCTGCTCCGTCAGAAATTTCCTGATATCCATCGCGAATAAAAACATCGCCTTCCCGGAGACCATTTAAAATTTCAACTTCACCATTATAATCCAAACCCAGCTGAACAATTTTCTTTACAGCCTGAAGACTATTTTCATGATGACGGATACTAAACAGATAAGGAAAATCTTGCCGGTCGCGCAATATTAGTTTTGTAGGAGCCAGTAAAGCATTTTCCTTGATATAATCATATATGTGAACCGAAGCCAATAAATTCGGTTTTACCTGATGATCCTTATTATTGATCAATACCGTAATCTTAAAGGTTCTGTTATTCGCATTAATTACCTGACCGACAGCCACAACCTTACCCGTTTTTTTAAAATCGGGTAATGAAGCAAAACTTACTGCACAAGTATCATTTCTATGAATTTTTCCAATATAAGATTCAGGTACTTCTGCTTCAATTTCCATTTGATTAAGGTTTACTACCCGCATCAGAGCTTTTCCGGCCAAGGCCATTTCTCCTTCATTGGGCATGATTTCATCAACTGTGCCCGAAACAGGTGCATTTACACTATATAAAGCTCGCTGAGCCTGCAAGGTTGTCAAACGGTTTTGCATTGATTCATAATTGTTTTTGGCTTGCAGATATTGCATCTCGGAACCGATTCCCTGCTTCCACAATCTGCTTTGTTTCTCATAAGCCGTTTTAGCCAAAGTAATATTGGTTTTTACTTCCGCGATATTTTGATCTACGATGGAAGCATTTAATTCAAGCAATTTTTGACCTTTACTTACCAAATCTCCTTCCTGTACATAAATATGCTCTATAGCTCCCGTTGCCTGGCTGGCTATCAGTATGTTGGTGCGCGATGCCGCTACTCCTTGTACACTGAATTGATGCACAAAACGATGAGGTAATAAAGTATCAATGGTAACCAATTTTTTTATGGAAGCAGATGTATCAAGATCATCCTGTAGTTTTTCCAACTCCTTGATTTCTTTTTCCAATCGGCTTGCCTCACTCTTTTTTGTATTTAACAATTCATTAACCTCAGACAGTGTTTGTGGCTTATCCTTGCTATCCGTTTTTGAACAAGAAAAAATACCGGCAATGGTCATTATTGCCAATACAATAAGCAATATTTGTTTCATTATTTTTTTTTATTTAAAATTTAAGTCCTAATGCTTTTTCAAGATCTGTTTTTGCGATTAATAAATTATAAATCGCATTTATATACTGGTTTTGTGTTTGCAATAATGTGCTTTGAGCATTGTTTACCTCCAGACTTGATCCTACACCTTCCCGATATTTTGTAGTGGCAACATCCAGGATATGACGGGCAAGGTCTAAATTTCCTTGTTGAGTGGTAAATTGCTCCATGGCATTGAGATAATCAATTCTGGCCTTGCCGACTTCTATTGATAAACTTTGAGCTAATTGTGATTTACTGTTGTGCAATTTCATCAAATTTATTTGTTCTTTCTGTACCGTTGAACGCTTTCTAAAACTATCGAAAATGGGTATGTTTAAGTTCACACCCACCAGGGCTGTTTGAAACCAAGGCTGATCACTTTTATAAAAATCAAATTGATCTCGCTGAGCATTTTGCTGATATGCAGCATTCACGCTTAATGTAGGCAAATACATGGCCCGGTAACGTTTTACATTCAATTCGGTAAGCTGTTCCTGCATATCAAGCAAAGTAAACTCAATCCTGTCTGTTTGATTAAAAGACTTATTTAATAAATCGGAATCAGGATCAAATAAACCCGTTAAACTATCGCTTAGATTGATAGAATCCTGCAAATTCATACCCATTTGAAATTTGAGCAATTGCTTGGCAAAGGCATCTTTTCTTTTCAAACTCTTTATTTGTGCATCAATATTTGCTTTTGATAATTTTAAACGATCTACTTCAATAGACTCAATCAGTCCGTTGTCATACATGGCTTGAGTTTCATTGAGCATTTTTGAAATATTCTTCTGATTATCAATCGTGAGTAAGTAGGCTTTATGGCTTATAAGCGCCAGATAATAGGCTTTGCTAATATTCATACTGATATCACGCTCACTCTGACGGCTTTGCTTGCGCGTCATTTCCACAAACATTCTCGAAGCTTTTAAACCGATTAGATATGAACCGTCAAAAATCATTTGTGATGCATTGACCGATGCGGTTAGATTATGCTTTACACCAAAACTCAATTCCACAAATTCACCGGGTTGACCACCCAAAAACTCAGCCGGTATTAATGATGTAGGTAAGGATAAATAATTAGTATATCCTACCGATGCATTTATTTGAGGAAGTCCGTTGGCCATCAGTTCAGTAACAGATTTTTTCGATTCACTTATATCAAGCTTTGCGTTTTTAAGTTGAACATTGTGCTCCAATCCATACTGAATGGCTTCTGTTAATGAAAAATCAGGTCCACTTGTTTGGGCTTGAATATTTTGAAAACTGCCAACTATTACAATTAGCAATACACTTATTAGTGCTTTTTTATAGTGCATCATTTTATGATTTTAATTCATTGTAGATGGCTATACCTTTAGGGCTTGCAATGCCATAAATATGATAGTCAACAAAAGAAAGGAATAAGTCTCCGGGCGATAACTTCATTTTTCTGGATATATCATTATCAACGGTTTCTTCAATTCTCGATACGTAAAACATGGCAATTGCTTTTTCATTAACATCCTGCCGGTAGAGGGCTTCCTGCTTTCCTCTTTTTACATTTTCCAATACCAATTGATAGATAAATTGATTTTTAAATTTTTTAATGATTTCCCAGGTTTTGGGATGGTATTTCTTTAAATCAAATTGAACAGAGACTTTTAGGCTTTTAGTAAATTCAAGATGATGCATAAATACCCGATACCATTCATCTATAGCATTTTCAGATTGCTGCTTGATTAAGGTAAGAGCGGTCTTTTCACGCTCTACATAAGCCAACAATATCTGCTTAACCAAATCTTGCTTACAGGAAAAATATTTATACAATGTTTTCTTCGAACGGCCCAGTGCACTGGCCAAATCATCCATACTCACACTGCGAACACCAAATTGTAAAAACAATTCTTCAGCCTTTGCTTGTATTTCATTCACCGTATCCATCCTTATCTTATTTGATTGCCGCAAAGATAAATGAATTTTGGCTATGGAAACTATCGCCACGAAGAATGTTTCCTAGGTTTAAGGAAAATTAACTTATTACAGATCTCTTCTTTTCAAGAGCAGATAAGACAGACCAATAAATAAAAAGGTATAGCCGAGGCTTATTAAACAATAATTCCATGCTGGTTGAGCACTTAAACCGGAATTTGAGGATATTAAATCTATATAAGGAAATTGAATGATGCTATATATTGATTTAGCCGGCATATAATTTACAAATTTAAAGGGAATTTGCCCCCTGAAAATAGGTTCAATTACTCCAATGTAAAGCAAAAACATCAGAATAGTAATACCGGCTTTTCTGAACAAATGAGCAAACAAAGACGCAAAGGCTAACAGTGCAATTGTTTGTGCAGCATAGGCAGGAATAAAAAGGATTTTATCAAAAATCAAATCCATACGATCTCCCGGTGTATTCCATAAGCCTATAATCAAGGCAAAAAGGGCAACAATCAAAGTGCAGGCAATGGCAATGCTAATCAACAAATATGTCTTTGCCAGGACAACATATTTTCTATTGAGTCCGTCAATAATATTTTGTCTGATTGTTTTATACTGATATTCATTAGTGATCAGCACAATAATAATAACGCCAAGAATCAGATTAAACAAAACAGCTGCCAGATAAGTAATATTATGCCATACATCAGGAAATCTCAATAAATCATCACTGAAGGGTCTGAAACTTCCTATCCTAAAATTTTGAGCACTTATAAAAAATAGCAAAAGACACACTACATATAGTCCAATCAACCACCTGAATGTAGAGTAAGGCTTAATCTTTTTCCACTCTATTTTCAATAATTTAATCATCATCATCAGCAGTTAATTCAAGAAATTGAGACTCAAGAGATTTTTGTCTTATACTCAAATGTTTCAGGTAAATGCCGGCTTTCGATAGTTTCTGATTTATTTCGGCTGGATAAAGCGTTCCCATAGGAATAACTAATTTGTCATCTTCTTTTTCAATTTTACTGATATTGTAATGCTTGCTTAAAAACGAAGACAATTGTGACAAATTATCAGCTGCCAATACAATTTTTCCCTCAGCATTTAAAGCATCAGCAACCGGCCCGCTTGCCAATAATTTTCCTTTTTTTATAACTGCTACATGAGAACATACTTTCTCTACCTCATCGAGTAAATGACTTGCAAGAATAATGGTTTTACCAGAATCCCCGAGTGCGATAATAATTTGTCTTATATCTGAAATCCCCTGTGGGTCCAGTCCATTGGTAGGCTCATCCAAAACCAACACATCGGGATTAGCTAATAAAGCATTTGCAATGCCCAAACGTTGTTTCATACCGGTAGAAAAAGTTGAGAATTTAGAATCCTTTCTATCCAATAAACTAACTGTATCCAGAACCTCAGCTATATTAGTGTAAGGTATTTCTTTGATATCTGCAGTAATTTTCAAATTTTCTACGGCCGTTAGATAAGGATAAAAATTGGGTTTTTCCAATAAACTTCCAATATTCATTCTGCTTTCCGAGGCATTCAAACCATCAAACCAATCAAAATATCCGGAATCGGCATTGACGATTCCCAAAATAATGCTTAATGTAGTTGTTTTGCCACTTCCATTAGGGCCGAGTATTCCAAAGACAGAAGCTTCAGGCACTTTCATCGATAAATTATTTACAGCAGTAATTCTACCGTACTGTTTTACTAAAGCAGAAATATTTAATACATTTTCCACAATAAATATTTAATCTTGGCAAAGATATAAATGCTTGAATAATATTGTAAATTTAATTGGTAAACAAGCGTTTAAAACATGTTAAAAGCATTTTACCAAAAACAGGGTCTAGAAGCCGGATGTGATGAAGCAGGGCGAGGGAGCCTGGCCGGTCCTGTGGTAGCAGCAGCTGTAATTCTTAATTCCTCGAATACAATATCAGGACTTGACGATTCCAAGAAACTCAATCGCAGGAAAAGAGAATATTTGGCATTACAAATTAAAAAAGAAGCACTTTCATGGGCCATAGCATTTGTAGATAACCATGAAATTGATAAAATAAACATCCTTAATGCCAGTATAAAAGCCATGCACATGGCCATTGGCCAACTAACAAGTATACCGAATCGATTGCTCATTGATGGCAACCGGTTTAAACCATATCACAATATTCCCTTTCATTGTATCATAAAAGGAGATGGTATTTACCAATCCATAGCAGCCGCATCTATTTTAGCAAAAACAGAACGTGATGCATACATGATTAATCTTTCAAAAGAATTTCCGGTATATGCCTGGGCTCGTAACAAAGGATACCCAACAGCACATCACCGGATGGCAATAGTTCAGGCCGGTTCATGCAGTTATCACCGCAAAACATTCAGGCTATATCCCACGGCAAGACAGATAGACCTGTTTGAAAAAACAACAGGCCTTTAAACAAATATGTTTAAAGGCCTGTGAATTTCATTGCAAAATACTTGCAATTACTATTCTGCTGCTTGCTCAACTTTTGGCTTCCAGTTGAAATCCATTCCCAACATCAACTCGTGAGAGCCCGAATTGTACGATTGGAATTCACTGGTTGTGAAGTCATAGCTATACGCTAAATGATATTTATTGAGCACTTTAGCACCTACAAGAGCACTGATGAAGTTTCCTTTTCCACCACGATAACCAACACCAAAGTACAATTGTTCGTTAAGCAAATGAGCTTTAGCATCAATTTCATATTGGAATGGAGCACCAGAAGCACCTTTCAACATCACAGACGGTTCGAATGTAAAGTTATCGCTTGAATGCAATTTATAACCTGCCATCAAACTATAGTGAATGGCATCGGTTATACCAATTTTTGTGAGTTGAAGTAATCTTGGTGCAGAAATACCTGCATAAAATTTTTCACCATAGAAATAGGCTCCAAAGGCCATATCTATATTCCATGCACCGGTTAATGCTAAAACAGCCGGATCAAGAGGTGTATTGGTAGTCACCTCATTTTGTTTAAGACTGTATTTTACAGCATTCAGTCCAAGACCTAATGATAAGGTATTGTCACCCACAGGAAGCATATATGCATAACCTGTTTGGAAACCGGTTCTTTGTTCCGGTCCAATCAAATCATTGATTAAAGTGACGCCCAAACCAACGCGGCCAATGGCACCATGCAATGTAATATTCTGTGTCTGGGCTGCACCTGGAAAACCAAGCCATTCTCCACGGATTTCTGTCCGTAATGCCCATTGTCCTGCACTACCTGCTGCGGCCGGATTCCAGGTAAAATAATTTAACTGATAATTGGTGAGCAGGGGTTCTTGCTGGCCCCATGCTGTGATGGTGGCCAGAAGAACGATTGCTATTAATGATATTCTTTTCATAGTCGTAATCAATTTTTTGGATTAGCGAATGATGGTAATTGGTCCACGGTGTACCAAACCTGTTTGTATATCGAGTTTGATTACATAGAAATATGTTCCGGCAGGTAATGTACCCCCATCCCAGGCATTTCCATTTGAGTAATCTATTGCGTCATATACCAATTGTCCCCAACGGTTATATACCTTCATTGAATTCTGTGGGAAGAAATCAATAATTGGAATAATCCAGGTATCATTAGTACCGTCACCATTTGGTGTAAAGGTGTTTGGTGCATCTAATGGAGTATTCGGATCAATAGTAGTTAACATATCATCGCTGTTTACACAACCATGAATATCGGTTACTGTCAAAGTATAGGTAGTTGTTGCCAATGGCGTAGCTACCGGATTTGAAATACTATTATCATCTAAACTACCATCATTTGGTTGCCAATCCCAAACAGTTGCAGCAGGGTTACTCGTGCCGTTAAACTGTGTGGTATGTCCTAAATAAACCGTTACATCAGCTCCGGCCGATACAACCGGTAATGCCCATACAATGGTAGACATATCGATTGAATTGGTACATCCGTTAGCATCGGTATAAGTATAGGTAATGGTATGAGTGCCCGGTCCTGCATTAGCAGGATTGAAGGCTGTACCTGAAATACCCGGTCCTGAATAAGTACCACCTGTTGGGTTACCCAGCATCAATGACATTGGATCATCAACACAATATTCAGGATTCAAACCACTGAAACTAACAACCGGCAATGGGTTAACCGTTACGGTCATTTCATCAGTAGCCGTACATCCGTTTGCATCCGTAACAACTAAGGAATAGGTTGTAGTTGTTGTAGGTGTTGCCGTTGGATTTGGAGCAACTGAATTATCTAAGTCACCTTGTGGATTCCAGTTGTATGCATAAGCAGGAGCACCACCTGTTGCACTTGGATTTCCACCAATCATGGTAGATTCTCCAATACAAATTGATATATCGCTACCGGCACTTACGGTAGGTCCTGGAATTACATTTACAATTACCGCATCACTTGATGTACATCCGTTAGCATCGCTAACCGTAAGTGTATAAGTAGTAGTAACAGTTGGAGTTGCATCCGGATTAGCCACTGAAGCGGAACTTAAACCGGCTGCAGGAGCCCAACTATAAGTATAAGGAGCTGTTCCTGAACTTGCAGAAGGAGCACCGCCAATTGCAACGGTATTACCGTCACACACTTGTTGGTCAGAACCTGCATCGGCTACCGGATTTGGATTAACCGTTACAATTACTTCATCCGTAGCTGTACAACCATTCACATCGGTTACAATTACTACATAATGAGTAGTTGAAGAAGGAGTAGCTGTCGGGTTTGCATCGGTTGGTGATACTAAGCCTGCTGAAGGAGACCAGCTGTAAGTATAAGGTGGTGTTCCGGCAGATCCGGTTGGTGCACCACCAATTATAACTGAACTTCCGTTACAGATAGCGGCATCTAAACCTGCAGTAGCTACCGGAACCGGATTAACGGTTACGGTTACCATATCTGTTGCTGTACAACCACCAGCATCTGTTACAGTTAAGGTATAGGTTGTTGTAGCTGTTGGTGAAGCATCAGGATTTGCAGCTGTTGAACTGCTTAATCCGGCTGCTGGTGCCCAACTATAGGTATATGGAGGTGTTCCCGATGATCCGGTTGGTGCACCACCAATGCTAACTACATCACCGGCACAAATCGTTTGATCTACACCTGCATAAGCAATTGGGTTGGGCGATACGGTTACCATAACCATATCAGTACCTGAACATCCATTGGCATCGGTAACGGTTACTGTATAAGTAGTGGTACCGGCCGGATTGGCTGTGGGGTTCGAAACAGTAGTACTGCTCAAACCACCTGCGGGTGCCCAGCTATAAGTATAAGGAGCTGTTCCACTTGAGGCTGTTGGTGTACCGCCAATAACAACACCTGAACCACTGCATATTCCTGCATCAGCACCGGCATCAACAATTGGATTTGCATTTACCGTTACAGTAACTACATCTTCACCTGTACATCCGTTAGCATCGGTAACGGTTACTGTATAAGTAGTGGTTACTGCTGGTGAAGCGGAAGGATTAGGATCTACCGAAGAGCTTAATCCTGTTGCAGGCGCCCATGAATAAGAAACAATGATAGGTGTTGATACACCGGGTGTTCCTGTTGGAGCACCACCAATAAACACATTATCACCTTCACAAATAACGGCATCTAAACCGGCATCGGCAGTAGGAACGTCATTGACAACAATATCAATGGAGTCAATATTGTAGCAACCATATAAATCGGTTACATCATAATAAATTCTGTGTGTACCTACACCGGCAACACCGGCATTAAATACACCCGCTACAGGATCTGTAATACCGGGTCCTGAGAAAGTACCTAATGGGGTAGCAGGTATTAAATTAAAGGCCGGCTCGTCTAAACAAAGCGGACCAACAGGAGTTATGGATGCATCGGGCAATTCATGTACGGTTACAACCTGATCTGCACAATTGGTACAGCCGTTAGCATCAGTGAAACAATAAGAAATTGTATGAACACCTGCACCTGCTGTGGCCGGGTCAAATTCACCGTCACCGGTTACAAAGTTTAGTGTCCAACTAGCTATTGCACCATTGTCACCACCAACAAAGTCGGCTGCTTCCATTTTCCACATTCCGTTTGGATTCAATACACCATTATTAAAGATATCTAAATCTTGTCCGTTGGCAGCAGTAAATGAACCACTGATAGCAGGAAGATTACCGCATTGACTTTCCATCTCATTGCCAATACCAGGAACCACACATGCATCTACATTGTCACCTATACATCCAAAGAAAGATGCCGGATAACCGGGACGATCCATTAAATCAACGGTGGATCCGTCAGGAGCAACTAAACGAATAGCTACATCACCGATCCAGGTATGATTCAGTTGGAAGCAAACGCTTACCAGTTTGATATCGCCACCTAAGGCAGAACCCGGTAAACCACTTACATTTAATTTTTCCTGATTATAAGTACCTGCACCGTCAGCAATTGGTACCGCTGGTCCGGTATAAGCAGCAGAATAAGGACCGCTCAGATTTGTAGTACCTGCACCAGTCCACGCCCCACCGGCCGGAGTTCCTTTAACAGCTACCGGACTATCATCAATACAATAATCAGTACCAAGACCGGTTTGATTTACAATCGGTAGTGGATTTACATTTACAATTACCGAATCAGATGAAGCACATCCGAACGCATCGGTAACGGTTAATGTATATTGTGTAGTTACTGTAGGATATGCTAAAGGATTGGCTAAAGTCGGATCGTTTAAAGAAGCGGCTGGAGCCCATGAATAGGTATAAGGAGGTGTTCCAAGCATAGCAGCAGGACTTCCTCCCAATACGGCTGTATCGCCATAGCATAATGTATCGTCTAAGCCCGGAATTGGAATTAAACAACCATCCCAGAAAATCATCCGTACTACAGGTGTTCCAACAAAATTACCTCCAAACGGGTCAACATGTGACCATCCGTCAACATTACCATAAGGGTTAGTCGGCCAACGAAGCCAGGTTTTGCTGCTTGTATAAATATTATCTGTTTTTGAAACAGCTACACCATTCTGTCCGGTAAGCTCATCAATGGTAGCTACATATTCTTTGCCGCCCTGAACTATAATAGGCTGAGCAAATTCGAGTGAATGACCTTGACCTGTTGTTGCAGACGGAACGGTTGCAACCGGAGTGCTTTGAATAATCGTATCAGGGAAATTCGTACCATTATTATAACTCCATAAGGAAGCCGAATATTGATTACCGGGGCTTACCGTCATACCAAATCCATTGGGGTTACCCAGTTTTATCTGAATTTTGGTTAAAGCAGCCGGATTATGAATAGTATATTGATTACCGATATTACCACCGGCACTGTTACTACCATATATACCGTAAGCGAAGGTAATAACATCATCGTCTCTAGCATACGTTGTATCATCAATCACCCAGGTTGATATGGAAGTGTTATTTCCCAGGAATTGATCAGTAGGAGTTGTTATAACCGTTATCGTAAGGGTATAAACATCACCGGGATTAGCTAATAAATTCAATGTATTTTGTAAACCGGGTAATGAATAAGTAGTACTTGCACCCGGAGCCAGGGAAACAGGTGTGCTGTTTGTGCTGTAGATAAAGCCATTGTTTACACCGTTTAAATCAGCTTGAATGACTACACTGCTTAAAGTTTGAATACCAACATTAGTAGCGGTAGCAATCATAGAACCTTCGGCTTGTGATACCGGAATAAGCGTATATTCAGAGTTATTTACACTTGCTTCAGCATCATAATCGAATAATTCGTATATCCGGAAGTCATCAATAGCCATATCTGAGGTATAGCCAAAACCGGTAATACCCCGTATTTTAAATTTCACCGAAGCCATTCCACCATAATTCAGTCCTGTTGCACTCAGGTCAACGGTTTTCAATTGCCAGGCATTAACATTATCGGTCCAACTGGGAATAATATCAGTAGTCCAGGTAGAGCCGTTATTAAAACTTACATCGAGGTGCATGGTACCCATTGCGCTACCATACATATGATACCAGAATTCCATCATTGGGGCAGTACTGGCAGCGAAGTTAAATTCAGGTGTAATCACTTCTGCAGTTTGTCCATAACATCCTGAACTTTCTGTATATAAATAGTGTCCTGCACAATTACCCAAAGTATGGTCGGCAGAAGGGCCGGTTCCAAAACTTGAAGTACCACAAACATCCACAATCCAGTGGGTGGTACTGCTACTGTTTACTATTGTCCATTGTGAGGAAGTAGGAGCATTACAGGTACTGTACCAGCCATAACATACTGTCGTACAAGTTGACCATGTTTCAAAGTCCTCAGTGTACGGGAAAGTACTGATTTGTGCCTGCATCCGGTTCGCACCGAACAACAGCAAAATTGTACTTATTAGTGTAAAGGTCAATCTTTTCATTTTATTAAAGATTTTATATTTTCAAAATCAAACCAAATCGTTTAGTTTTTATCCTTATTTTGGATATATTCTAATTCTTTTTGCAAATCATTAATCATATCAACTGCTCTGGGGTCATCTACACCTTTCAGCATATTAATTTGATCTTCGATTTCTTCTACCCGGGTAGGAACATGATTAGGATCTATCGGTTTGGCTTGTGAGCCTCCGGTATTTCCTGTGCTTGGTGAAATTTCAGCCAAACTTGTACCGGCAATCGGTTCTACCTGACTTACCGGGTTTTCCTGGGTTGAAGCGGGAATCATTCCATAGGCTTCTTTCAATAGGTTCAGTTCTTGTTGAGCAGATTGCATATCAAAACCAGGATTATTCTGGTTGATTTCTATCTTTTGCTCAAAAGCGTTGACTTCGTCAATTTGTTCTTGCGTTTGGGCGTTGGTTACCAAAGCACTGAACAAAATGAGAAGCATCGACAACATCCCCGATACTTTGTAGATTAATGCTCTCATAATAAATAAATTTAGAATGGTTTATTTGGGTTTCACCACATAGCACTAAATCCTGCCTGTTGTAAAACTGTTAGTTAATAAAATTTGAATGCCACTATATAATAAAAAGGGTATTTATGCCAACAACACCAAGCCAATAAAGACTTTGGTTTATATTGAGAACTGTAAATGTATTAAAAAAAACTTCTCGAAAATAATTTTTCTGAAGTTAAATATAAAACATGTTCTCGACTTTCGAAAAAAAAACTCATTTTTTCCCTACAGTCAAGTAGCAAATATAAAAATATCGTGTAATTATCAAGGATTTTTTTTTGTTTATTATTTCATGCAGGCAACATTTTTACAAATATTGTATTAAAGCCGGTAGTACACCTATATTAATATAGGGGAAATAAATCAACTTTTTTTAACAATAGTTTCCCACCAAACCGGTAAATATTTTAGCATGGCCATTTGTTTCATTTTTTCCCGTGCTTCGCCAACGGGTGATCCGAAATAGGTTTTTCCGGCATCCAATGATTTAATGACTCCTGATTGGGCATAGATAATGGCATCGTCACCAATTTCAAGATCTTTTGATATACCCACTTGCCCCCATATCATTATACGATTACCTATTTTTACTTTTCCGGCAATACCTGTTTGGGCGGCTATCAAACAATTCTCTCCTATGGTGCTGCCATGTCCGATATGTACCAAATTATCAATTTTTGTTCCTGCTCCTATGATAGTCTCTCCGGATACTCCCCTGTCGATTGTGCAGCCTGCACCTATTTCTACATTGTTTCTGATAATCACTTTACCGCAGGATTCCATACGGGTAAATACTTTTTGATTATCTCTTTTATAATAAAAGGCATCTGATCCGATGACGGTATTGGATTGAATAATTACCCCGTTGGCTATTTCTGTATGATCCATTATACTAACATTGGGATAAACGATACAATTTTCACCGATTTTTACACCATGCCCGATATAAACACCCGGATAAATAATTGAGCTCGCTCCTACGACTCCATTCATGGTTTTAGCGGAAACTTGTTTTTTATAAAAGTGCTTTACAATTTTATTATAGTCATTAAAAGGGTTTTGGGTAAAAATCAATACTTTTCCCTCGGGGGCAGTAAGTTTTTTATTAATCAGAATTACACTGGCTGCCGATTGCAGTGCTTTATCATAGTATTTATCGAAATCAACAAAGGTGAGATCACCGGGAGATACTTTGTGAATTTCATTGATACCTGAAATCAACTCCCGGCCATGGCCGCTATGTTGAGCTACTATGATATTGCAAATATCTTGTACCGATACCGCCTCTTTTAATTTCATGATATTAGCTTTATTTATTGTCAAATGTAAATGAAAATTCCCTATTAAAGGGTGATTAATTAGCTGCGGGAAGAGACATATTTATTAGCTTTGCCGCTAAAATAAACTTGATAAGAATGAAGACTACTGCTTTCCTTTCCATACACGAAGCACTTGGAGCAAGATTGGTAGAATTTGCCGGATATAAAATGCCTGTTGTTTATAGCAGCATTAAAGAAGAGCATTTGAATATTCGCAATAATGTGGGTGTTTTCGATGTATCTCATATGGGAGAATTTATGGTAAGCGGTCCGCATGCACATGATCTTGTTCAGTATGTAACAACAAACGATATTGATCGATTGCAACCCGGAGCCGCTCAATATTCCTGTTTGCCGAATGAACAGGGAGGGATTGTTGACGATTTGCTGGTTTATTTTATTGCCAAAGACAGGTATTTGTTGGTTGTAAATGCTTCAAACATTGAGAAAGACTGGAATTGGATAGTGGCACATAACCAAGTTGGAGCACAAATAGAAAATGAAAGCGACCAAATCGCCCAACTGGCTGTACAAGGGCCTAATGCGATAAAAGTTTTACAAAAACTGACAAGGGTTCCTTTGGATGAAATCGAATATTATCATTTCACTTATGGTCCTTTGGCCGGTGTTGAAAATGTATTGATTTCTGCAACCGGATATACCGGTTCGGGTGGTGTTGAATTATATTTTCCTAATAAATATGCTAAACAGGTCTGGGAAGCGATATTTGATGCCGGTAAAGCATTCGGTACTGAACCGGCAGGACTCGGAGCCAGGGATACCCTCCGGCTTGAGATGGGTTTTTGTCTTTATGGCAATGATATTAATGAAAATACATCGCCTCTTGAAGCCGGTTTGGGATGGATTACCAAACTAAAAGCACCGGGCAATAAATTTATCAATAAAGATTTTTTCATTCGTCAGAAAGAAGCCGGTTTAAAAAGAAAATTAATTGGTTTTGAGCTTATTGACCGGGGTATTCCAAGGCATGATTATCGCATATTGAATCATACCGGATCTGTTATCGGCCGGGTAACTTCAGGTACCCAATCTCCATTGCTGAATAAAGCAATTGGAATGGGATATGTTGATTTGGAGCACAGTAAAACCGGAAGTGAAATTTTTATAGAAGTCAGAAATAAAGCATTAAAGGCCATCGTACAGAAAACTCCTTTTTACAAACAAGCCTGAATATGTCTTCTGCCGAATTAACAAGTTTTCTGAGCCCGGCTCATTTCCCTCGGGAGACCAGTGTGGGCAAAAGGGTCATTGTCATTGATATTTTGCGTGCCAGCTCTACGATATGTTCGGCTTTATACCATGGTATGCAATCTGTAATCACGCTTGAGAAAATTGAGGATACCAAATCGTTTGCAGGAGGAGAATATATACGGGCGGCAGAAAGGCAGGGGAAAACAGCTAAAGGTTTTGAATATGGCAATTCACCATTGAGCTATCAGGATAAAAATATGAATAATAAAATCCTGGTATTAAGCACTACAAATGGAACCCGGGCGGTTTTGGCTGCACAGCAAGCATCAGAAATACTTTGCGGAGCATTTGTGAATTTCAACCTATTGTCTCAATACATAATCAGGCAACCGATGGACAGTATATTACTTTGTGCCGGTTGGCGTAATCAACCCAGTTTTGAAGATACCTTATTTGCCGGAGCATTGGTCCAGAAACTTAAAAGCATTTATACCATTAAAAACGATGCATCCTTAATGGCCGAAACTATATTCAACAAGTATTCAAATCATCTTCTTGATGCCTTTAAAATGAGTGATCATTATAGAAGATTATCCGGTTTGGGCAATGAAGCGGATGCCCGGTATTGTGCCACCATTGATGTGGCACCGGTAATACCTTTCTGGCAAAAAGACCGCTTTACAAAGCTTAATTGATTAGTATAGTTTTGGATTATTCTTATGCCGCCCGGCATCTCTTTGGGTTTTCTTTTTAAGATTATTTTGAATGGCCTCGCTTAAATTAATATTACATTGATTGGCGATACAAAAAACCACAAATAATACATCGGCTAATTCATCGGCCAGATTCAAATTATTTTCGTTTTCCTTGACCGATTGTTCGCCATATTGACGGGCAATGACCCGCGCAACTTCGCCTACTTCTTCGCTCAGGATGGCCATATTTGTCATGATATCGAAATAACGAATGCCGGTATTCTTTATCCAGTGGTCAATTTGATTTTGGGTTTCTTGTATGGTCATGCTCTTCATTAAGTTTTTGTTCTATTAATTCCAGTTGATACGCTTTGGTACTATCCCCGGGATGATCGAGTGCATCTATCAGCCGGTCGATATATTTATCATTATCTCTGAAAGGACCGAAATAATGATATAAGGTACGGTTTGGTATAAAAATAAACAGTAAAAATACAGGCAGATAAATCAGCAGCCGCGACAGGATTGGAACATATTGCCGGCCGTTTGAGGATTTGTTTTCAACAGGTAAAAAGTAATAGCTTATCAATAAAAGGATCAGTACTGCAATAGAAAATCCAACGGCTATCATGAGTAAAAAACGGCTGTTTTTCCAAAAATGGAAGGTATAAATAAGTCCTGCCATACCCATACCCAAAGCCCATAAACCAATGCCATAAGCCAAACGGAGTGACCGGTTGACGCGATTATCGAACAAGACTAATGTTCCGGAAAGCAGGTAATAAAGCCCCAACATGCCAAGAGCGGCAACCGTAAGGGCAGTAGCAAATTGCATACGCCCATACAGTAAAAACAAGCACAACAGTACAAAAGCAATTAACCAAAATTCAAAATGACGTTTCATTTTTCCCATTATTCTTTGTTTTTTGTATCCATAAGAATTGTTACAGGTCCGTCATTTACCAAAGCTACTTGCATGTTGGCACCAAAAATACCCGTATTTATTTTTTTACCTAGCCGTTTTTCCAGTTGACTGATAAAATAAGTATATAGTTTTTCAGCGTAAGCTGCAGGAGCCGCTTTTGCATACGATGGCCGGTTACCTTTTTTAGTAGAAGCATAAAGCGTGAACTGGCTAATAAGTAAAATATCCATGCCTGTTTCCAAAATACATTTGTTCATTCTTCCTTGTTCATCATCAAAAATCCGCAATTGCACAATTTTAGTATGCAGCCAATCTACATCTTCCTCGCTGTCATTTTGTTCGAAACCAACCAGGATAAGCAAACCCTTCTCAATTTTTGAAATTTCATTTTGGCCGACTTTTACATCAGCTTTCGATACTCTTTGAATAACTACACGCATTTTATTTAATCATCTAATTCCCAATAGTTAACAGCCTTTAATTCTCTGTAAATATTTAAATATTGTTCATAACGGAAAGGCGAAATTTCAGTATTTTCCACGGCTATTTTCACTGCACAATCCGGTTCTTCCAAATGCTGGCAATCTTGAAATTTACAATCTTTCATGAAGCGCATGAATTCAGGAAAATAATGAGCCAGTTCGCGGGGTTTTACATCACTTAATTTCCATTCCTTTATACCCGGAGTATCGATTAAAAAACCTCCTTCAGGCAAAGGATACATTTGTGAAAAAGTAGTTGTATGTTTTCCTTTTCCGGTAAATTTTGATAGCGGAGCAGTTTTGAGATTAAGATCCGGAATAAGCCGGTTGATTAATAGTGATTTCCCTACACCGCTATTACCGGTAATAAGGCAAGTTTTATTTTTCAAATATTTCATCAATGCTTCAAGGCCTGTTCTTTTCAATGCAGATATCCGTAGCAAGGGATACCCAATAGCCTGATAAGTGGATTGGAAAAATTGCCATTCGTCATTAAGTTCATGATTAATCAGGTCTTCTTTGTTCACAACAATCAACACGGGGATATGAAATAACTGGCAAGAGGTAAGAAAGCGATCAATAAAGCCATATTTAACAGCAGGATGTTTGAGTGTAGATATCAAAACAGCCAGGTCAATATTGGCAGCCAGTACATGCCGTTGCTTCCCTTGTTTTGGTGATTTTCTTACGATATAATTATTTCTTTGAAGGATAATTTTAATACTTCCTTTTGACTGGTTTTCGTCAAATTCAAGTTCTACATAATCGCCAACGGCAACCGGATTGGTTGTTGACAGGCCTTCCATACGCAATTTCCCCCGGGTCCGGCATTCCACCATGGTTCCATTATCGAGCTGAACCCATTGCCAACTACCGGTTGTTTTGATGATTCTTCCTTTCACTTATCCGCTATTTACTTACTATGTATGATGGATGATGATTCATGTACTGCATGAGCCAAATCGCTAATAAAAGCAGGATTTTGTTCCAGGGCAGTGCCCACCACAATAACGTCTGCACCTGCCCGGGCCAGTTGAGCCGCCTGTTCGGGTTTTCGAATACCACCTCCAACAAAAAGGGGTATATCCACTGTTTTGCTGACCGTTTTGACCATACCGGGATGAATATGATGCAAAGCTCCGCTTCCGGCATCAAGATAAATGATTTTATGTCCAAGCATTTGTCCGGCAAGTGCTGTTGCCGATGCAATATCAGCTTTATCGTAAGGAATTGGAATGGATTGACTCATATAGTTGGCTGATGTATGCTTGCCACCGTCAATAAGCAAATATCCGGTTGGTATAATTTCAAGACCTGACTGTTTCAGGAAAGGCGCTGAGCGGACATGATTGCCTATTAACAATTCGGGATTTCTTCCTGAAATAAGGCTTAACAACAAAATAGCATCTGCCGAAGGATCAATTTGATAAATATCGCCCGGAAAAAGGATAAGCGGTTTTGAGGTAAGCGATTTAATATGCCGGATTAATTCAGGCAAATAATTTTTACTAATCAAACTTCCGCCTACAAGAAAAAAATCTACGCTTGCAGACAAACAGATTTCAATGTTCTTTTCAATACTATCAGTCCGGTATTTGTCCGGATCAATTAATACGGCAATTTGCTTCTTGCCTTGCAATTTTGCCAAATTGATATTGGTTATCAATCTATTATCCATAGGTTTACAAAAATTTGTAAGCAGCATTGTAAAGCAAAAGTAAAAGAATAATACGGGTGACGAAAGTCATCTCAAAGCTATTGAATAATCAGCTATGTTTGGCATAAAATAAGTGGACATGGAACCCAGCCAGGATCCAAGATTAAAAAAGCTAAAAGACAATACCTCTTGTTTCAAAAACTTTCGCTGTTTTGAAACCGGATTTAAAGAAATATGCAACGCTGAAGATATCATTCTCAGTGCTTTTGTAGCATGCAAAGAAAGGAATTCTGCATTTTGTAAATTTTCATTATTTCTTGGCTCTTGCTATTATTGTAATTGTCCGGTCAGGGTTTTTCTTGCAAAAGAATATGGTATTTAAGATTTATTGCACCGGGGCACAACCATATTAAATAATAATCGTTTAAAAAAGTTGATTGACTGTTAAAATGAGCCATCGGCCGGGAAACAGCCAAAAACAATCTATTATGTATCAAGACAGATCTGCCATCATTCTCCTGGTGGAGGACAATCCGGGAGACATCATATTGGTTGAAGAAGCATTAGATACGGCCGGTATTAAATGTAATTTACAAGTAAGTACAAAAGGTGAAGATGCGTTAGACTATTTGTTTCATAAAACACCTTATGAAAAAGCAGTAAGACCTGATTTAATATTGTTAGATTTAAATCTGCCGGGGAAAAATGGTTTTGATGTATTGAAAGAATTGAAGGAAGATGATGATTTAAAAACTATACCGGTCATCGTATTAACCACATCAACAGCTGATTTTGATATAAAAACATGCTACAAACTGCATGCAAATTGTTATATAAGCAAACCGTTGGATTTCAACCAATTCACCGAAATCGTCCGGATAATAGAAAAGTTTTGGTTTGAAGTTGCTACGCTGCCCAATAAATAATGAAAATACCTGAACTATGATTAATATTCTGCTGGTAGAAGATAATCCCGGAGATGCACTCCTGATACAGGAATACCTCACCGATACCAATGAATTTACCTGTGAAATTTCCCATGTTGATTCATTAGGAAAAGCCATCAATACTTTGGAGAGCAATACATACGAAATAGTATTACTGGATTTATTTTTACCGGACAGCCAGGGATTGGTAACCTGCATGACTTTGCTCGATAAATTTTCAGACTTGCCCATCATTGTATTAACCGGATTGGATGATGATGATGTAGGTAAATGGGCATCGAAAATGGGCGCACAGGATTTTTTATTTAAAAATGATTTAAACACAGATTTACTAACCCGGTCAATAACTTATGCACTTGAACGGCATCAGCAAAATCGAAAAATCAAATCAATTGCCTACGATCTGTCGGTCATGAAACGCAGACTGGAAGAAGGCCAGGAGTTGGCACGTTTAGGAACCTGGGAATATGAACAAGGCAAGGAAATTATGTATTGGTCAGATGAAGTTTATGTGCTATTCGGATATAAAAAGGGGAAAATAATACCAACAATTGATCAATTTTTATCCAGATTTTCTACAGAATCGGCCGCTCAATTGAAAGATCATATCGCCCAAAGCATGCAAGAAGGCTTTGAATTAAGCATGGATTTACCGACTGTTTCGGGGCCAACGGCCTGGGTTAACTTAAAAATGAAACCCAAAACCATTAAAAATGAAACCCATTTGGTATTGGGTATTGTGCAAGATATCACAGCGCACAAAACAAAATCTTAATTAGTTAACAAATAAAATGGAGATACATGATAATAATACCGGCAAATCTTTAAACCGGTACTTTCTACCTTTAGCAGGATTTCAAAGTTATGGCCGCATGATTACACTCATGGCAGCGATTTCTTTCCTGGTATTGGCCTTAAGCATTTACTTCTTTCATACCATTGATTTCACACCCGATATACCCATTGAAAGCGGCATTATATCTTTGGTGTTTTTGACAAATTTTTTTCTGTCGGATTATATCAAGTTTTTTAAAAAACATCTCCATATCACCAATTTTGTATTAATACTTTTGGCTACATCATGGGGCTTTTGGATCGGATACAGAACACATTTTCCGCAAAATGAAATTTTAGGTCTTATGCTAGCCGTTTTTGCGGTAACCCTTTTGCTCGACAGGCCCAATCACATCATTATCTTCGGCCTGGCTGTCGTTGCCGGTTTTAATATCCTCCTTTCGATAAACGGTGATGCTTTTTCAAATTTAATTGTGCTCACACTATTTATCATTATCATGGTATCTATCGGATATATTATTACCAGTGCACGACTTGAATTGATGGAAAAACTTAGCGCCAATGAAGAATTACTAGAGTTAATATTTCAGAATGCATCAGATGCATTTATATTGCTTGAACCGGATACATTGAAACTGATTAAATGGAATGACAGAGCAGAAGAATGGTTTTTTGAAAACAAGCATCAACAAAAGCAAAAAAAAATAAAACTACCTGAAGAGATTCTTAGAGAGATAAAAATATTTGGAAACAGTAAAGAAAATACCCGTTTCGGAGAATTGGATTATTCAAATTTACAGCGTCAAAAAAAATGGGCTTATCTAAATTTAAACCGGATACATTTTCATAATCATTCGTTAATCATGGCAAATCTTACGGATATTACAGCCTTAAAAACAACCAGCCTTACCCTTGACCGAAACAGACAAGAGCTGGAAATCCGGAACAAAGAACTCAAAGATTTTGCTCATATAGCTTCACACGATTTGCAAGAGCCGCTTCGCATGGTGGGTAGTTTTGTGCAATTGCTTGAAAAAAAATACATTACTCAATTAGATGAAAAAGCAAAAGTTTATATGCAGCACGTAACCTCCGGGGTAAGCAGAATGCAAAATCTGATTAGAGATTTATTAATCATTTCGCGGCTGCAGAGAAGTGAACAAATACGCATAAACACCGAATTGGAAGATATTATATGCGATGTAATGCAAAACATAAAACCGATGATTGAACAAAGCGGGGCAAGCATTGCCTACGATAAGCTTCCTGCACTGGATGTTAATCCTACCCAAATACTTCAATTATTACAAAATCTTATAACAAATGCTATAAAATTTCAAACCAAAAATGCTTTACCGATGATAAGCATAACAGCAGAAAAAAAAGGCGTTGAATGGCAAATTGGGGTGAAAGATAATGGGATTGGAATTGACCCTTTATATCACACAAAAATATTTGAGATATTCAAAAGATTGCACAATCAATCGGAATATCAGGGTACGGGCATTGGCTTAGCAATCTGTAAAAAAATTGTAGAGCAACACGGAGGACGGTTGTGGGTAGAATCAGAATCAGGAAAGGGTTCTGTTTTTTGGTTTACCATAAAGGATTAGTCTTTTTTCGATTTCTTACTGGCTTGCAATTGATCCCACATTTGAGCCGGTAATTTATTTAAAGCATTAAATTCTCCGGCACCTTGCAACCACTCACCCCCGTCAATAGTAATGACTTCACCATTGATATAGGCTGAAAAATCTGACATTAAATATGCTGCCAAATTAGCTAACTCCTGATGTTCGCCAAAACGGTTTAAAGGAATTTCAGCTTTAGGATCAAACAAATGTTCTAAGGCTTTTGGAAATAATCGCGACCAGGCACCTTTTGTTGGAAAAGGCCCCGGAGCAATGGCATTAAAACGAATACCATATTTGGCCCATTCAACGGCCAAGGAACGGGTAAGTGCCAAAACTCCGGCTTTGCCACAAGCACTGGGTACAACATACCCTGACCCTGTCCACGCATAGGTGGTTGTGATACTTAATACGCAAGCTTTTATCTTATTCTGAATCCAATATTTTCCAAAAGCAAGCGAACAATTATAACTGCCTTTCAGCACAATATCAACCACCACATCAAAAGCTTTATGCGAAAGTCTTTCGGTAGGGCTGATAAAATTGCCCGCTGCATTATTGACCAAACCGTTTACTGTTCCAAAATGCTGCACCGACTGCTGAAGCATGTGTTCAATTTCGTTATAATTTCTTACATCGCATGCAAGTGGAAGTACTTCATGGCCCGTTTGCTTACTGATAGCCCTGGCTGTTTCACTGAGCCGGTCAATTTTCCGGCTGGCAATCACCAATTTTGCCCCTAAACCCGAAAAATAAGTAGCCATAGAACGCCCGAGACCGGTAGCTCCTCCGGTAACCACAATAACTTTATTTTTCAAACTACCGGCAGGAAGCATGGGGTCTGTATAATTCATTTTCTAAGATTTTATAGATTTACAGCTACAATAATAAGCATTGCATAAAAACTAATTCACGAATCAATGTTAAATGTCTCGATTTAAAAAGCATGTATTTGTATGCACAAACGAACGGAAAGACGGTCGTTCATTCTGTGGAGAAAACGAAGGTATCGATATCATCAACAGTTTAAAAAAACTAGTACGAGAACATCATTTGAGCGGGCAGGTTAGAATTAACCGGGCCGGTTGCCTTGATGCTTGCAGCTATGGGCATGCTTTGGTTATCTATCCGCAAGCTATTTGGTATGGTCACGTAGATAAATCCAATCTTATTAATATCTTTGAACACAGTATTTTAGATAATAAAATTTATAAACCCTTGCAGATAAATTTCTAAAACCAAACTTAAAACTATGAAAAGTGCAATTATTAGCCTTTTAACCCTGATTTTACTGCTGGCATCATGCTCCAATTACGGCAAGAAAGTTGAAGTAGAAGGTGGCGATGTTTTCTATAAAAACGGAATCAATGAAGCTCAGGCACAACAAGTTGCCGATTTTTTAACCAACAACAGTTTTTTTAGCAAAGATGGAGACAAACGTTCTGTGCAATTGCTGCTTGATGACAACAAAATCACTCATATAAACTTTGTGATTAAAGAAGATTATCTTAATAATGCCTCAACGATATCACTCTTAAAAACACTTGGATTTCAAACCGCCTATTCAATTTTAAATCTGGATACTATCAATATCGACATGTGTGATCCTCGTTTTAAAACACTGAAATTATTACCCTTGGGCATCATCAGATTCGGAGATAATGCCATGATATATACTGATGCCATAAAAAAAGCAGAAGCCGGTAATATTTGTGATTTTATGATTAGCTCTAATTATATTAAAGAAAAAGACGGTTTTGTCTTTATGTGCGATAAAGAATCGAACACATACCAATTAAAAATGGCATCGAAAGAAGGCGCTGAAACAAATCCAAACATTGTGGCCAATGTATCAAAATTATCATTAGACCTATCACACAATATATTAAATAATCAACCGCTTAATTTTTGGTTCTTAGATGATGGATTAATCATGAAAAGAGTTATTAATTATCAAGACATGCTCAGCATGGAACAATAATTGCAGCCCTGAATATAACGATTAAAACCAACATAAAATGAAAATTTTAATCATATTTACCTTACTAAGCATTGGCTTACAAAATGCTGATGCTCAGGTAGTTTATCAAACCGAATGGAAATCGGAAGCAGATAAGATTGTATATGTCACCGAATGGAAATCGGAAGCAGATATGATAGTTTACATCAGCGATTGGAAAAGCGAAGCAGAACCGGAAAGTGGTATTTGGTATTGGACTGATTGGAAAAGTGAAGCAGACTGGCAAGTATATTTTACTGAATGGAAATCGGAAGCAAACTTAATTATTTATTATACCGACTGGAAAAGTGAAGCGGGTTATATCGATCAGTAAAACCTGCTTTCCACCGCTTTAAACCTACATTGCAGAAAATGGAGCATCATCGATTTTCTGCAATGATTTTTTATCCGTTATGAACCAATATAAATTGATTATAGATGCAGGAAATACCTTGGTGAAACTAGCCGTTCATGATGGAGATCAATTTGTGTATTACAAGCATAAACCAAGCATTCAGGATGAAGATATCAGGCATATCATCAATAAATTTCAAATAAAAAAAGCTATTTTATCATCGGTACGGAAAGCAGACTCAGGCCTGATAAAACTTCTGAACGAATTAGCATATTTTCTATTACTAACACCTGATACACCGCTGCCTATAATGATTGATTATGAAACACCCGAAACCCTGGGTCTCGATCGATTGGCAGCAGCAACAGGAGCACATAGTATTCGGCCAAAAGAAAATATACTGATTATAGATGCCGGTACATGTATAACCATAGATTTGCTGACAGCCGAAGGTATTTATAAAGGAGGAAGCATTTTACCCAGTATTGATATGAAATTTAAAGCACTGCATAATTATACCGATCACTTACCGTTAATAAGCCGGCCAAAAGAAATTCCTGTAAGTGGAAAAAACACCAAATCATCTATTCAAAGCGGAGTGATGCATGGAACGATATTAGAAATCGAAGGATTTATCCAAGATTACAAGAAGAGAATTCCTGATCTGCGGGTAATGATTACAGGTGGAGATTTAAAAATTTTTGAAACTAAGCTGAAAAGTAAGATATTTGCATACCCTAAATTAGTAGCCACCGGTCTCATTAAAATCCTTGAACATAATGACATTAAAGCATAAGGTATTATTGCTAATTATTTTATTATCAGGTACACATTCAATAATTGCCCAAATAAACGCGCCTTATACCCGTTACGGATTGGGCAATTTATTATCCAGTCAATTTGCTTCAAACCGGGCCATGGGAGGCATTAGTGCTGCTTATGCATCAGTAGAAAATATCAATATCACAAATCCTGCTTCGTATGGCTATTTCTACAAAGAAGTATATGCCAAATACTACGATAAAATCAGAAAGGATACTACTTATTTCGATCAAGCTAAAAACCGGGAAGTTACCCGGACCGTAACAGATTCCATATTGCGCGATACCCTGTTTTATGTATTCAAAGCCACATCCTTACAGACCGGTGTTTATGCCGATTTCAGGTATGCACAAAATATATCCGGAACCAACCCTTCGGGTGATGGTTCTTTATCCTATTTGAATTTTGGCTTTCCTATTCCCAAATTTGGAGGAATAAGCATAGGCCTGATACCCTATTCTATAGTAAACTATAATATCCTTACAAGCCAAACAAGAGATACCTTGATTGGCCGCGAAAACGAAGTATTCAGAGGAAGTGGCCGCTTATATAAATTTAATTTCGGCATTGGATATAAACATAAAGGATTTTCTTTGGGTGCCAATGCAGCCTACCTGTTCGGCACTTTGGAAAATATGCGAACAAATTACTTTCCGGATCAAATCAATTCTTTTGGTACGCGGGAAACCATTCAAAATCATGCCGGTGGATTAACCTGGGATGCAGGTCTTCAATATGAGCATGATATCAAATCCGGCTTAACCATAAGATTTGGAGCTTACGGGCATTCGTCAATAAACGTAAGAACGATAAGCGATACTACCCGCGACCGGGTTATTGTGATTGATGAATCCCATATATCACATCTTGATTCATTAAGCAGCCGGTATAATGGACTTACCAGCTTAAAACTACCACCTACCCTGGGTGCAGGTTTTGTATTACAAAAAGGCAGCAAATGGATGATAGGAACCGATTTCTGTATGGCAACCTGGTCTGCTTTTAACGGTTTATTGGTCAATAGTCCCTTAACAAACAGTTGGAAAGTAAAATTTGGTGCTCAATATATACCTTCTCTTGCTGAAGCAGAAACTCACTTTTTAAGTAAACTCACTTACAGGGGTGGCTTTTTCTACGGTAAACCCAATCTATTGATCAATCAAAACCCACTTTCTGAATTTGGCATAACATTTGGCTTTGGTATTCCTGTAAAACAAAAATTACCCAGAAGTCCTTTAGCATCAAGTATAAATTTTGCTTTTGATTTTGGAAGTTCAGGTTCTATTACCAATAATTTGATAAAAGAAAACTATTTCAAATTTACACTCGGTTTGAACTTGAATGATAATTTTTGGATTTTTAAAACTAAATACAATTAAAATAAAAAGTGATTATGGAATTGATGACGAATAATTGGTTTAATAAAATACCCTTAATAACATTCGTTTTGGTATTAAATACCACCGGACTACAAGCTTGCACAACTCCAAAACAAGCAGAAAATACAAATAATGAATCTGCTATATTACCCGAAACATGGCTCAACAACATAGCAGGTGAATGCGATTCTTTAGGCCCCGATACCAACAAAACACTCGATGATGTTTCGCTATATATGGAATTTTATTCGCATCAAAATTATGTAGAAGCACTTCCTTATTGGCGCTATGTTTACCGGAATGCACCGGGGTTTCACGATGCTATTTACAGCAATGGTATAAAAATTTATAAATCTATCATAGATACGATGCAAAATGATAGCACTAAAGCACTCTATATCGATACCTTGCTTTCTATCTATGATCATCGAATCATTTGTTTTGGTAAACGTGGTTATAATTTAGGCAGGAAAGCCTACGATATGATGCGATATACCCCAAAAAATATTGATGCCATACGGAACACACTGGATGAAGCCATCAATGAAAGCGGACTGGAAGCAGAATATTTTTTGCTGGAACCCTATATAAAATTAAATTTTCGATTGCTTGCCAAAGGTGAAATTGAAGTAGGAGATTTACTGGATCAATACGCACGGGTAGCCGAAATTGTAGATCATAACCTGAAAGGACGTTATGCCACTTATTATCAAAATGCAATGGATAGAGTGGTATCATACCTTACCGAAAAAAATGTATTGAATTGCGAAACCCTGCTTCCGTTTTATACCAATGCATACCAAAACAATCCTGATAATCAGGATATATGGAAAAAAGCCTTTAATGCACTGGGCAATTGTAACTCTTGTACCGATACCATTATCGAAATGTTCAATAAACTCTATGAAATTGAACCCAGCGCAAGTCTGGCCCTGAAACTTGCCGATTGCTATATTGATAAAGGAAACTCCGATAAAGGAATTCAATTTATGGAAAATGCCATTGCTAAAGTGGAAGACCAAGAGCAAAAAGCAGAATTATCTTATAAAATTGCATTAATATATTATGCAAAACTCAAAAATTTTCCTAAAGCACGTCAATACAGCTATCAGGCACTTAAATACAAAACAAACTGGGGACAACCCTATATCCTAATTGGAAATTTATATGCCAGTTCAGGAAAACTGTGTGGAACCGGAACCGGATGGAAAAGTCAGATTGTCATTTGGCCTGCCATTGATAAATGGTATAAAGCCAAATCCGTTGATCCTTCAGTAGCCGCAGAAGCCAATAAACAAATTGCCAAATACAGCCAATATATGCCAAAATTTGAAGAAATATTTAGTCGTGGCTACAATCTGGGCGATTCATTTACCGTAAAATGCTGGATACAGGAAACCACAACCATCAGAGCATCTGATAAATAATAATCGGTATTTAGTAAAAAAATCTCTCTTAAACGGGAGATTTTTTTACTTTTATACTTATCTCAATATGCTAAAAATCATCTTTTTACTTATAGTCTCTTTAGTATTTACTTCCTGCCGGAACGACATTCAGCAAGTGAAGCAAACCGCAAAAATGTATGAACCCAGCCTTGAAAGAGCCAGCAATGTTGTTATGTACTATTCCACCGAAGGCATACAAAAAATGACCCTTACAGCTCCTCTGATTATCAGACATCAGGTTAAAGACGCCTATTTGGAATTTCCGGATGGAATTGAAATTGAATTTTATGGAGACAGCTCCACAACAAGCACAAAACTTAGTGCCCGTAAAGCCATAAAATACGAAACCAAAAACGAAACAGTATTTAGTGATTCGGTACAAGTCATTAATGCCGATGGTTATCAATTATTTACCGATGAACTCATCTGGGATGAAAACAAACAAAGCATCAGATCTGATAAATTCGTAAAAATTGTTACTCCCGATGAACGATTGACCGGAACAGGATTTAGTGCAAAACAAGACTTAAGTAATTATAAAATTTTAAACATCACAGGAACAGTCCATGTTAAAAAAAATACAAATGATAAAAACCTTTGAGTGGGCTTGGTTGATTATTGCCTGCCTCTCACTCATTTTAGGTATCTATAAGCTTATTTCCGGTGTAAAAGACTATAAAAACGGATACTTTTTACTCTTACTTGCAGCACTAAGTATTTTTATGTGGTTTATAAAAAGAAAAAGCCGCATTATGCTGCAACATTCAGAATCAAATCATACACCTAATTCCGGTTCATCATGACCATTGGCTTTATCCTAATCTGTTTATTGTTTACAGGCTTTTTCTCAGGAATGGAAATTGCTTTTGTTTCGGCCAACCGGTTAAAACTGGCCATTAATGAAAATAATGGACTGTCAAATCGAATAGTATCCCGTTTTAGCGAAAAACCCAGTTTGTTTATCGGTACTTTACTGGTTGGCAACAACATAGCATTAGTATTGTTTGGTTTGCTTATGGCCCGCAACCTGGAACCGGTTATCCGGCATATTTTACCCGATGATTTTAATTCAGACTTTCTAATATTATTGTTTCAAACCATCATTTCAACATTGATTGTATTGATAATCGGTGAGTTTATACCAAAAGTTTTATTCCGCTTTAACTCAAACAAATTACTGAATTTTTTTGCCATACCTATGCAAGGAATATTTTATTTGCTTTATCCGTTGGTTATTGGAATCACCTGGATGTCAAAACAATTTTTGGAAATATTTTTACAAACACGGATTACTGAAGAAGCACCATCAATTACCAAATACGATTTGGAACATTTTGTAAAAGAATCGGAAGAAGCCTCGAATGAAGAACAAGATTTTAATGCCGAATTTTTTGAAAATGCACTATATCTTCCCCAAGTCAGAGTAAGAGAATGTATGGTGCCCCGAACTGAAATTATGGCCATTGAGGTACACGCATCCATATCCACCCTGCGGCAAAGTTTTATCAATTCGGAAGTATCGCGATTATTGGTTTATGACGATACTATCGATAATATACTTGGTTATGTTCATCACCACTCATTATGGCAAAAACCCAGAAGAATAAAATCAATATTATTCAGTTTACCCCTGATACCCGAAACCATGACGGCAGCAGATTTATTAAATCTGTTTATCAGCAGAAAAAAATCTATTGCATGGGTGGTCGATGAATTTGGAGGTACTGCAGGTGTTATTACATTGGAAGATATATTGGAAGAAATTTTTGGAGAAATTGAAGACGAACACGACAAAAGCGAACTGATTGAACAAAAGATAGCCGAGGGCATATATATCTTTTCAGCCCGGACAGAAATTGATTACATCAACGAAACCTATCAATTAAATCTCCCGCAAGGTGAATATGAAACACTGGGAGGACTCATACTGGACTCCTGCGAAAGTATCCCCCATGAAAAAGAAACAATAAGAATAAACGAATTTCAATTTACAATACTTAAAGCAAATGAAACCCATATTGATACTGTAAAACTAAAAATCCTAAATAATGATTCTTTTTAGGCTTAGAATCAATCAACTAAATTTTGATATTAACCCCAAATCCTCGAAATTTGCATTTCATTTTAAAAAAAATCTGAATTTCTTATGGCAGTTATAATGAGTTTGAGAAAACGAGGTGGCCTGATTGTGGCTGCAATCGGTATTGCTATTGTAAGCTTTCTTGCCATGGATTCACTCAATTCGAGAACCGGGATATTCAATAGAAATAAAGATCAAAATATTGTTGGCAAAATTGAAGGGCAAAAAATTGAATACACCCAGTTTAACCGGATGTATGATCAAATGGAAGAAAAAACCAAATATTATTCAGGTGTTTGGTTAAACGGATATCAATTAAGCGATCAGGATATATTCCAAATCAGACAACAAACCTGGGACAATCTGGTTGAAGATGTAGTAATGGGCAACATATACTCAGATTTAGGTCTTTATGTAAGCCCTCAGGAACTACAGCAATATATTACAGGATCGTCTCCTACCCAGGAAATACAATCTTTCTATCGGCAATATCTCACCAATAATCAAGCGGCACCGTTCGACCGCTCGGCTATGGCAAATTTTATAGCTCAATTACCACAAATTGGCCCCGGTGATCAGGCTTATCCTTTAAAACAATTTTATCTTTTTCTGGAAAAAGATATTAAAAAAAATATCAGACGTCAGAAATATTTAGAACTGCTTCAAAAAAATAATTACGTTCCTTCATGGCAGGCAAAAGACGACTTTGTTAGAAGAAATTCTACGGTCGATTTTAAATATGTTGCTCTTAATTTTTCAAATCTGAATAAGCAAGATTTTAAACCTACTGACGAACAACTGAAACAATATCTGGAAGATCATAAATCTGTTTTTGAAACAGATGCTATCCGCAATATAGAATTTGTGGTTTGGGATATTCTTCCGACTCATCAGGATACGCTCACTGCTGAAAAATGGATTGATGAAAAATATACCGATTTTCAATCTACTCCCAACGATTCCTTGTTTCTTGCCCGCTATTCAAGCGAAAACTACAATGGAAATTTTCTATTTGCTCCTCAGTTAAGAACCATTATGTCCGATTCTATTTTTAGTGCCGATACCGGTACTTATATCGGACCTTGGACTGAAAACGGATATTTGAGAGTAGCAAAAGTGCTTGATCACCGTATTATTGCCGATTCCGTCAAAGTAAGACATATTTTATCGAGCATTAAGGCCAATGGAACCATGGATTCTGCAAGAATGAAAATGGATTCTATTATGGGATTATACCAGCAAGGAGTAAGTTTCGATTCCTTGGTTATCAAATTGACTGACGATGCCAATACCCGCGCAAACAAGGGTGAAATTGGTTGGATAAAACCGGACGATAACCTCTTTGCTTCATTCAAAAATGCATGTTTTTTGGACCATCATAAAGGCGATGTATTTAAAGTAGAATCTCAAGCGGGTGTACACTTAATTCAAATCATGGATGAAAGCGAAAAACACCCGGCTGTAAAAGTTGGTTTTTTATCAGAGAAAATTGTTCCGGGTGCTACTACACGCGACAGTGTTTACAACCAGGCATCGCAGTTTTACACCAGCCATAAAACTCCCGAATTGTTTGAACAAGGCATTACCGAAGCAGGATTGACCAAAAGATATGGAGACAACTTAAAAACCAACGATATCAATGTTCCCGGTATTAATGTACCGGCCCGAACCGTAGTCAGATGGGCTTATAATGCCAAAGTAAATGATATGCGCCTTTTTACCGAAAATGAATTAAAATCTGATAAATACATCGTTGCTCTGCTGACTAAGGTAAGAGAAAAAGGTTTGCCCGATGTAGAAGAAGTAAGAGACCAGATTACAGAAATTGTTGCTCAGGATATGATGTTAGACAAGCTAAGTGAGCAAATGGCCAATGGCATTGTAGGGGCAAACTCACTTGAAATGATTGCCGAGAAACTCAATCTTGAAGTAAAAACTGCAACCAGAGTATCGCTTAGCGGTCAATACATCGAAGGACTTGGTTTCGAACCGGCCATAGCAGCCATTGCCTATAAATTAACACCCAACGAAATGACAGGTCCTTATAAAGGAAATGGCGGTGTATTTATGATTGAAACATTATCGACCAATACACAAGAAGAACCCGAAGACACAAAAGCATTGCAACAGCAAATGATTGCTCAAAAAAGACCCGATTATTCACAAGGTGTCTTTAAAGCCATTTCGAGTGCAGCAAATGTTGAAGATTTGCGCTATAAATTTTATTAAGCTTTTTACCGGATAAAAGTTTTTTGCTTTTTTAGATAATCCTTGGTTCACCACCAGGCGTAAACCACTTTAAGCTATTTTGCTTCGTGAGTGTTTATGGTTCGTAGTGAAATAAAAAATACGTTATATGAAGAAATTATGGCCATGGTTTACCGGAATAATAATTATTTCAGGCGTATTTATAATCGTTAATACTGCCGGAGATACTAAAGAAACCTTAAATACATTCGATACAGATCATGCCAAAATAAGCGGGCCTCAAGGAAATTGTGCAGTGAGTCTTCCGGATCAAATAGATTTTGCCGGTGAACAAGTACCCATAAAAGAATGGGATATAGCAGAACATCTCGACCGGGAACTACTGATTAATACCTATTGGCATTCGTCAAGCCTGAGAATCATCAAATTGGCCAATCGTTGGTTTCCGATTATTACTCAAATACTGAAAGAAAACAACATTCCGGGTGATTTCAAATATTTGGCAGTAGCCGAAAGTGGTCTTCAAAATATAGTATCTCCGGCAGGAGCCGGTGGATTCTGGCAATTTATGCCCAAAACCGCAAAGCAATACGGATTACAAATATCATCCGAAATAGATCAGCGTTATGACGTAGTAGCTTCAACCAAAGCAGCTTGCAAATATCTGAACGATGCTTATCAAAAACTTCATAGCTGGACATTAGCCGCTGCCGCCTATAATATGGGAAGTAGCCGATTGATTCAATCCATCGAACAACAACAAATATCAAACTACTACAATCTCTACCTGAATAAAGAAACCGCCCGGTATATGTATCGCATACTGGCTTTTAAATTAATCTTGTCCGATCCCACTCGATATGGCTTTTGTTTTAATGAAAGCGACCTTTATCAACCTGTTCCCTATCAAAATTATTTCCTTAGCGAACCAATTGATAACCTTGCAAAATTTGCTATCGAACAACATACAAATTTGAAAATGCTGAAATTATTAAACCCCTGGATGAAGGGAAATAAACTTAGCCCTGCCGAAGGAGATACCATCACCATCGCTTTGCCCCTCTAAACCGATTTGATGTAAATTTGCTGCATAATGAAAAACTTATCGATAAAACCATGGATGGCTGCTTTTATGGCTACCCTGATTATCCTGCTCTTCTTCGGACATTGGGTTTTTCATGCCAATCAATATTTATTGGCCACCGGTGGCGATGCGGTAAAGAATTACTATACCATGGCCTGGTATCTGGCACACGATTCGGGCTGGTGGACCAGTGGCATGAATTATCCTTATGGCGAGCATATCTTCTTTGCCGATATACAACCCATCTTTTCATTCATGATCGCCAGCGTAGCTCCTGTGAATAGTAACCCGGCTCTTTATACACCCGGAATCATCAATCTTTTGATGTTCTTATCCTTAGTGCTATGTGCATATTTTCTTTTTAAAATATTGCTCTATTTTAAAGTTCCTCTGTTATGGGCGCTCCTGACAAGCCTGCTAATCACCTTTCTGAATCCACAATTGCCGCGTTTCTTTGCACACTATAGCCTGGCTCATGCATTTATTATTCCTATGTTTTGGTGGCTCACCATAAAAGCAAATAAGCACCAAAAACCATTCATATTTTCTGCTTTGCTGCTCATGGCACTTTTATTTTCTGCTATGATCCAAATTTATTTTTTAGTCATTGGTGCAGCCTTCGTCATGATTTTTACTCTTGCTGTCCGGATCATAAAAAAACCTATAAAAAAAATATCATTTATTGCTCCTCTGTCGGCAGCGGTTCTTTCTTTGGTTTTGTTCAAATTGTTGATTCTTGTTACCGATCCGGTGAGCGACCGTTCTATCAGTCCTTACGGTTTCATCGGTTTCAGGCATATTCCTGCCACTTTACTGTTCAAACAAGGTAGCGATTTTATGAATGCTTTTGGTATTTCTGCATTATCTATCGAAAACAAAACCTATTTGGGTTTGGCAGTAGCTATTATGGCTATCACAGGCTTTTTAATGTTTATCAGTAAGATAATAAAGAATAAAAGTCTTCGCATAAAAATTGAAAATCCGGTTATGGCTGCATCCCTGATAGCCGCCATAGTCTTGCTTGTATTTTCCATGGCTATTCCTTTTATCTGGTTTCCTCAATTGCTCGATCGCTTTCCTGTTTTTAATCAGTTCAGAGCTTGTGGTCGCTTTGCCTGGCCCTTTTATTATGTCATGGCCGTATATGCAATGGTATTGATCAAACGGTTTTACCAAATACTTTTTGATGCTGATTTAAAATCCTTTGCATGGGGCATTTTAGCCCTTTTTTGGTCGGTATGGGGTTTTGAAGTTTTCCTAAACCTGCGCATGGTTTATCATTCTATGCCACAAAATAAAAGCACTTTTTTGCAAAGCTCTTTAAACCAAACACTTAAGAATCATGCTATCAATGCCGATGATTTTCAGGCCATTCTACCCTTACCTTATTACAATATCGGGAGTGAAAAATTATATATCAGCAATTCAAACAAGGCTATTTATGAAAGTTGCAGGGCTTCTATCGCTCTGGGATTGCCCATCATCACCACACATTTGTCTCGCACTTCAATCAGCCAAAGTTTCAAAGAAGCTCAACTCCTTTCGGGCCCCATGATTAAGAAAACAATCGTACAGGATTTACCAAACCAAAAACCCATCCTGGTGCTTTCATGTTCAGATGCCTTAAAACCTTACGAGCAATCTGTTATTGACCGTTCTACCCTGATTGCCCATATAAACGGCTTATCGCTATTCTCTTTAAAAATAAATGATTTACAGGATCAGACTCATCAGTTGAAGCTTTCTTTTAACGCTCAAAAAGATTCGCTAATAAGAAAAGGGATGTATTTTTTAAGCGATTCGCAAGCCGTTTTTATATACCGGCATTTCGATCATACAAATTTTCAAGATTATACTTTTGCAGGCCGCAGCTCATTATACCATGATAAAGGTAATTTGGTCTTGCTCGATACTTTGCTCTCAAAGACCGGCTATCCTAATCCTTTAATCGTATCTTTTTGGATGCATTATCACCCTCAACGACCTGCTTTTCCACTGGTTCACTGGCAGCTTTGGGATCAGGCAAATACCCTTATTGCAAATCAATACATTAATCCAAAAGAAGGCGTTGAAATTTACAATGAATGGCTTAATATTTCATTTCCGCTACAGCATTTCGAAGCCGGCATGCGTTTCAAACTTGAGGTTCAAGGTGATAAAGCCATTGTAGATGAATTATTAATTCAAAAGCAAACAGAAAAAGTTTGGTATCAGAATTCTACCGGCTTATTTTACAATAATTATCCATTATAAAGCATAGGGATTAAAATCTTTTAGGTCAAATTTTTGCAAACACAGTAAAACGATTAATTTTGCATGCCATCCGTTTTTACAGGATGAAATTGAATAATTAGGTGCGGTAGCTCAGTTGGTAGAGCACAGGACTGAAAATCCTGGTGTCGGCAGTTCGACCCTGCCCCGCACCACTTTTTTATTTAAATTCATACTGTGTCCCCCTTGATTTATCAGCCTTGACAAAGAATCTGGGATTTTCATTGTTCATGTGATTTGTACTTATAACAACTTTAAGAATTGTACTAAAGAATTTTTCTTTTTCGTTGTTAAGTCTTTTTAGAATATCAAAATAATGTATAACTTGCAGCATTATTAATCTTAAAAAATTGTGCTATGAAATTATTAAGTAAAATTGCATTGATGCTTGCATTCGGCTTACTGGTCAATCTTCCGGTGATGAATGCCGAGGTAGATGGAGGTCATGGCAGCCAGGCACGTCAGGCTAATCATCAAAGCTCCCATATTTTGCCGCTTAAAACTCAAAAAAAGAGTATGAAACTCATGGCGGGAATCGCTGTAAAAAGTCTTCAGAAAATGAATCAGAAGATTGAAGGATTTAGCCATGTCAGTTCCGCTTCACTTGATGACAATCTATTAAAAGCTCTTATCTTTTACGGTGCCACTATTTTGCTTGAAATTGTTGGTGCTATTTTCGTATATATCGGCATTGGTCTTATCGCTTACATTTTCTATTTCTTAGGTTTTGTGGCATGGGTTTTCGCAACTATTTATTTTATTAAATGGCTGATATCAGTTTTATAATACTTAATAAAAAATAATTTTAAAGTCCGGCCTTATTGCCGGGCTTTTTTTATACCTGCTACCTTAACTTTGCAATATAAATTGCCAACAATGAATAAAGATAAGTCTGTGGCTTTATGGCTGCTTATTGGTGTTTTTATGATTTATGTGCAGGTTATTCTTGGAGGAATCACCCGCTTATCAGGCTCCGGTCTCAGCATCACAAAATGGGAAATTATTACCGGCACCTTACCGCCAACAGGTCATGCTTCATGGGAAAAAGCTTTTAGCCATTACAAACAATCGCCACAGTATCAGAAAATAAACTATGCCATGACCCTGCCTGAATTTAAAAAAATTTTTTACTGGGAATGGTTTCACCGCCTATGGGCACGAAGCATGGGTTTTGTTTTTCTGATTCCCTTCATCTGGTTTCTTTACAAGCGAAAACTCAAAGGAGAATATCTTTTTAAAGTATCCATTGTGTTTTTACTGGGCGCTATGGTAGCCGTTTTTGGCTGGCTGATGGTACGAAGCGGCTTGGTTGACCGCCCCAGCGTAAGCCCTTACCGCTTAGCCACACATCTTATTTTGGCGCTTCTAACCATGGGCTATGCTTTTTGGCTGGCTCTGGAATACCTGCAGGGAAATAAGCAATCTGTGAAATATAAAACCTTGAAAAAATTTTCGGGATTTATATTCATTTTGCTAATCGTTCAGGTCATTTTTGGGTCTTTATTATCGGGCATGCACGGAGCCCTTTATTATCCCAGCTGGCCCGATATGGGAGGCCGCTTTATGCCCGAAGTGATGCACCATAGTGCCAATTGGACTTTTCAATCATTTGGCCAATTTGAAACTAATTTATTTCCAATTGCTTTTATTCATTTCTCACATCGCCTGATTGCTTATACAGCCTTTTTGTTCATTAGCTGGTTTTTATTGAAAGCAGCCGCTCATCCTTTGCCCAAAACAGCCCGGCCAATGATTTGGCTTATTCCTTTCTTGCTTACGACACAAATTATATTAGGTATTTATACCGTATTAGGTGCAAAAGGACATATCCCACTGACCCTGGGAGTATTTCATCAGGCAGTAGGAATTTTACTCTTGTTCAGTTTTCTGTTTATGTATTTTCAGCTCTGGGTGGAGGCTCGGAAATGATTCGTTTATAATAAAGCGAGAGCAAGCCTGCTGCCAGCAGATTAAAAAATCCAAGAATCAGAAAAGCATAAATTACTTGTCCGTTTTTCATAAAAAAGGGTAAGGAAAACAAACTGATAAAACTGAGCCTGAAAAGTATATGAAACTGGGCAAATACACTATTTGTTCGTCCAATCAATTGATTAGGCACATGGTTGAATATATAGGTAGCACGCATCACCCTGGAACCGGCATTTGTTAAACCAAGCAGCATAAAGAGCAGAAAGAAAAATAACAAATGATAGTTAAAGATTGAGATAAAAAAGATAGCTGAAGCCACAAAAGTCATCAGGATAACAGCCATGGCAGGTTTTGTTTTCTGAAAAATAGTGCGGATAAATAAACCGGCCATAATACTTCCAAGTGCAAAAAAGATTTCGAAACCGGCATAAGCACCCACACCCGCTTTCAGGTGCTGACTGATATAAACAGGAATGAGAAAAAATGACGCAATAATCAAGGTAACAAAAATGGAAAATGAAAAGCTACCAAATAAAAATAGCATAGGATGTTTTTTCAAAAATCCCAGCCCTGTTTTCAGTCGCTGCATAATAGCACCTGTCTCGGTCTGCCGTTGAGAAACCGAATAATAACTGATGCCACTCACCAACAGAAATCCAAAAAAATAAGTGATGCCATCGAGCAGGAAAATCTTTTGTAAAGGCCAGGCTGTAATGCTGAATGAAATATGTATTTCCATACCCAAAAGCTTATGCATTCCGGGTTCAACACCCCCCAACAACATAGCTGCCACAGCTCCTGATAAAGCCGAGGCTACCTGGTTTTGCACTTCTATATAACTCGTAATTTTGCCATAATCACGTGGAGCTGTAATCTGTTGAGCAAATGCATATAAATTCGGGAAATGGATATTGTAAATCAAAAAAGTAGTGGCAAAAGCAGCACCCGCCAGCAAGGGCGTCATGCCACCGGTATGAAAACCCCGATAAGCAATGCCGCAGAGCATGAAACCACCAATCAGAGAAATAACCTGTAATATTCTTTTCCGGTCAAATCGATCGATGAGCACACCGGCATATAGCGACCAAAAAATAGAGATAAAGGTTAAAACAGTGAATAAAATACCAAAGGTAGAACCCATATCCATCATACTTGCAAAATACCAGGGAATAGCAATCATGCTGATTCCTTGCGCTACCCCCGAAATCGTATTGGCGGCAAAGAGCAATATAATGGCTTGTTTATTCTCCACAGGCTTGATTAAATTAGCGCATTAAAGATAGAAAATTGAAAAAGGCTAAGAAGCATCTTTCTGATGAAGAAGTGTTGGCAAAGCTCCAACATTATTGTGCCTATCAGGAACGTTGCCATGCACAGGTTCGCAGCAAACTACTCGAACTTGAAATATATGGCGAAAGACTTGAAAAAATTATTTCCCTTCTTATTCAAGATAATTTTCTGAATGAAGAACGTTTTGCCTGTGCTTATGTTCGCGGTAAATTCAGATTTAAAAAATGGGGCAGAATCAAAATCAAACAAAAACTTAAGACTTTCCATATTTCGGAATATTGCATAAACAAAGGAATGAAGGAAATTGAAGAAGATGAATATCTCAACACTTTAAGCGGCATCCTGGAACAGAAAAGAAAAACAATCAGCGGACTGAAAAATTTTGAAGCTAATCAACGCTGCGCTGCTTTTGCCATTCGCAAGGGCTACGAACCCGAATTGGTTTGGAAAATATTGAAAAGAACCGAAAGTTGAACCAATGCAGCATGTCGTTTGTTAAAAAAGCCAAAGCACAAAATATGAATGAAATCAATCTGAATGCTATTCTGATTTATACCGAATCAACACCAAACCCGGCCACTTTGAAATTTGTTTCGAACAAAATGTTGTTGCCTAACTTATCCATCGATTTGCCGGATGAAAATGCAGCAAAAGAATCACCGCTTGCCAGCGAATTATTTGGTTTCCCCTTTGTACGGGGCGTGTTTATAGCTAATAATTTTGTGACCATAACTAAAGATGACAATACAAATTGGTACGATGTCATTCCTTCAATCCGTGCTTTCCTGCAAGCTTATATTGCCCACGAGAAAAAAGTTTTAAACGATACATTATTGGAAAAGCTGAAAGCCGATCAACCCGTTTATGATGGTACCGATGAGCAACAAATTATCGAAGTGTTAGATAAATACATCAAACCTGCCGTGCAAATGGATGGCGGAGCCATTCAATTTAAATCAGTGGAAGATGGTGTAGTAACCGTGCAACTGCAAGGGGCGTGCAGTGGTTGTCCATCGGCTACGCTAACCCTTAAAAGTGGCATTGAAGCCATGCTGAAACGGATGATTCCGGGCATCAAAGAAGTGGTGGCCGAAACGATATAAGCCTATTTATTTGCTAATTGATTCCTGTCGGTAACTCATTCCTTCTCCCGCTACCTCTATTAATCAAAAACAATTTTCTTGTGCTTCACGTTTGCAGAATATTATGGGCCCCATAATAAAGTCTTAGACTTTGGCTAAAAGAACTGATTTAAAGTAAGCCTACAGCTATTCCATGTCACAAAATCAGCCCCTAAACCCAATTTTTATTTTTCTAACATCTTCAGTATCAATATATATATATATATATATATCATACGAAAGGACTTATTTGACAGGTCACAAAAGACGTAAAACTGTACATTATAAAATATATAAGTTGAATTATCTTTAGCATCTTATAAAGAAAG
>JAJRWN010000077.1 GCA_024276745.1 Bacteroidota bacterium | reverse complement strand
TTTATTCTATCGACCTGAATACAAAAACTACTCAAGAAAACTATAACAAATTTGACGCTACATTTATCAGTAAAGTTACCGGAAATACACGCGAAAAAAGTAATGAACGATTATATTATTTTGTGATTGATAAAATGATATTCAGAAAAGACGGTGGAGTGCTTATGGTAGCCGAAAGCTATCATAAAACCATTCGAACCCGTGCTGTAGGCGTACTTTATACGCCCTATGGAAGTCCCGGAAACGAATTATCAACCACTTATTATTTCGAAGATATTATTGCCATATCCATTCATCCGGATGGAAAACTATATTGGAAAACCATATTGCCGAAATCACAAATCTCATCAGGCGATAATGGGCGATATTCATCATACAGTTTTATAAATACCGGCAATTATCTTGCATTTATTTATAATGATGAAATTAAATACCGTACTAATGTAATTGAATATCTGATTGACCCTGACGGTGAAACAAGTCGTAATCTATTATTCAACGCCAAAAACCAGGATGTTTACCTGATGCCTGCTTTTGCCAGGCAAGTAGGGAGCAGGCAACTTATTATTCCCAGCTATAAGAGAGGAAAATTGCGATTCGTAAAATTTAATTTCTAAGATATGCTGTCTGCATTATTCCGGTCGCAAAAACCCGCTTCATGGGTACTTTTCTATCTTATTGCTTTTCCTTTACTTGCTCAAATATTTTTTCATCCATTTCCGGTAAGTAATAAGTCTGAATTTATTTCCCCAATAGAACAAATTCTTTTTGGAAAACTAACAAATGTATTCGTACAACAATTAATATTGCTGCTAAGCATACTCATGCTTGCACACATTGCCAACAAGCTTGTATTCAGGTATAAACTTATGAGCAGCAGTTCCATATTTCCGGCACTCATGGTTATCATTTGTGGATTTTTGCTGCTTCCAACCCTGCAATGGGACCCCCTCATCATTGCCACAATATTAATTGCTTTAATTAATGCCCGCTTATTTTCAATAAAACAACAAGGCTCTGGGATAAGACATATATTCAATACCGGCCTTTTCATTGGTATGGCATCATTATTATATTTTCCGCTTTGTGTGTTTTTGCTTCCGGTATGGTTTACTATGTTTTTATGGGGTCATTTTTCTTTCAGAGAGTGGCTTATTTGTATTTCATCTTTCACACTGCCCTATTTTCTGTTATTTACCGGTTTATTATGGGCCAATCAATTGTCTTACGATTTGCTGCATCATTTTGAGATAACTTTTCATTGGATTTCTTTACAAGACCTGGACACTGCACAACTTATTCGCTGGATTGCCTGGGCTTTATTGCAATCTGTATCACTGTTGGTTTTTGTTCTCAATGCCGGCCGGAAAGCGATTGAAACCAGAAGCAATTATACTACCGCTTTCTGGATTTTTGCTTTTAGTTTTTTTATAGCTGTCAGCAATTCTGCACATTTTATGGTCTTTGCCTGGCTGAGTGTTTTTGCAGGGTCTGTATTTATCAGCGATTTCTTTATTAACCTCCGCGTTAAAAGCAGTCAAATTATTTTCATTCTGGTTTATCTGCTTGCGCTAAGTGGTCAATATCTTACTTTTGTACTCAAATAATTACTATGAAATTTGGCATTGTTATTTTTCCGGGTTCAAATTGCGATCATGATATTATTCATGTGCTTCGAAATGTGATGCATCAAGAAACCATTGAGCTCTGGCATAAAAATCCATTGCCAAAAGATTTTACCCTTGATGACTGGATTATTCTACCTGGCGGCTTTTCTTATGGCGATTATCTCCGGGCAGGAGCTATTGCACGCTTTTCACCCGTAATGCACGATGTTGTAGATTTTGCCCGTAACGGAGGCCATGTCTGGGGCATTTGCAACGGTTTTCAGATACTTTGCGAAAGTGGCCTCCTGCCGGGAGCCTTAGTACGCAACCAGAATCAACAATTTATTTGTAAAAATATAACCCTCAAAGTAGCAAATGACAACACAAGCATAACACGTGGAATTCCAAAAAACAAAATATTGACTATCCCTATTGCGCATGCCGAAGGACGTTATATTGCCGACAAGAAAATGATTGACCAATTATTGGCCAACCAGCAAGTGCTCTTTCAATATTGCGATAAAAATGGAGCAATCAATCAGGAAGCCAACCCCAACGGCTCAATGCATAATATTGCCGGTATCTGCAACGATAGCCGTAATGTATTTGGTATGATGCCCCATCCCGAACGAGCTGCCGAAGAAGCACTCGGTAATAGCGATGGTCGTTTATTGCTCGAATCATTGCTTCAAAATGCCTTGGTCTGATTAGGCTTTTACATGCTTCTGACATCACAAACAAAACGTAATAGCTTTTATCCTTAAATTTGATACTCAAATTTTACACAATGAGCAGATTTTTCAAAACAATTGTTTTTTCCGTCTTTCTATTTGCAGCATTTTCTTTAAATGCACAAATTCTGAAACCTGTTAAATGGGCATTCTCATCTTCTCAATCGGGCGATAATGAATATACCCTCATCATTAAAGCTACTATTGATGAAGGTTGGAAAATTTATGGAATGGATATTGCCCCTGGAGGCCCAATTCCTACAACTATCCATTTCGAAGACTCTGCTTCCATCAAATTTGTCGATAGCTTGCAACAGCTTGGCCATAAAGAAGGCCCTACTTATGAACCCTTATTTGATATGGACCTCACCTGGTGGAAACATAAAGCGATATTCCGCCAAATAGTGAAAGTGCCTGCCGAAGGTCAAACCCTGAAAGGTTTTGTCGAATTTATGACCTGCGACAATAAACAATGCCTGCCGCCTACTCAAATTCCTTTTGAATTTAATTTGGGTAAATCCGCTGACGAACAAGTGGTGCCCGGTACTGAAGAACATCAACCCGAAGGTGGTGTCGATAAAATCAATCCTGCTACAAAACATTCTTTTTGGGGCTATCTTATCGGAGGTATCGGAGCCGGACTCATCGCCTTGCTGACTCCCTGTGTCTTTCCCATGATACCGCTAACCGTTAGTTTTTTCACTAAAAGAAGCACTACGAGACGAAAAGGCTTTATCAATGCGCTGATCTATGCCCTGTCTATCATTATCATATTTATCGGTTTGGGATTCTTTATTACCGGTGTATTTGGCCCTTCCGCTTTGAATGCAATGGCCAGTAATGTCTTTTTCAACATGCTTTTCTTTTTATTGTTTTTTGTGTTTGCGCTTTCCTTTTTTGGCGCTTTCGAAATTACATTGCCCAGCAAATGGGTGAACAAATCGGATGCTGCTGCTGACCGGGGCGGACTAATCGGCATTTTTTTTATGGCTTTTACGCTGGTTTTGGTTTCCTTCTCCTGCACCGTACCCATTGTAGGTAGTATGTTGGTGATTATTGCTGAAAAAGGGGAACTCTGGGGTCCCTTGTTTGGCATGCTGGGCTTTTCCCTCGCCTTGGCCATTCCCTTTGCCTTGTTTGCCGCTTTCCCCGGCTGGCTCAACAGTATGCCTAAATCAGGCGGCTGGCTCAATACCATCAAAGTATCTCTTGGATTTTTAGAATTAGCACTGGCTTTCAAATTCCTTTCTATTGTTGACCTCGCCTACCACTGGGGATTCCTCAAACGGGATATCTTTATTTCTATCTGGATTGTCAT
>JAJRWN010000076.1 GCA_024276745.1 Bacteroidota bacterium | reverse complement strand
TTGAATGTTCGATATAATCGTGTCCCTGCAAAGTAACAACGTGTTGACCGGTTCCGGCAGTCAGTGTTCCGGCATTATTCATATTATTATCGATAAGTGCTACTAATTGAAAACCGGAACGGTTTATTGAGGATCCGCTTACCGTCACGGTTATTGTATAAACACTATTAGCCGTATATTGAGTGATACCTGAAATAACAATACTACCTGCACCCGAATTAAGCGGGTGAGAGGTATGGCATATCACACAAGTACCCTGGTCAACAGGACTGCCGGCTACACGCTGTCCTCCTGCACCCGGGCCGGTTGAGTAACTGTAAAATATTAATGAAACTGTTGCTAATCCCAATATGGATTTTAATGCTTTTATCGTAGAAATCATGGGCTTAATATTGAGCTTGCAAAATACAAAGATTTTAAAAAGCATTCATGCGCTTGTCTTGTATTTTTATTATTTTTTTATCATTTAACAGTAGCACCTTTAAATTTTGGAAAATCAATACAATAAGAAGAACTTTGCAACCCGGCCCCGTAGTACAACGGATAGTGCGCAAGCCTCCGGAGCTTGAGATCCAGGTTCGATTCCTGGCGGGGTCACTTGTTTTTTTTATTTTTTACTACATAGCTGTAGTTTCAGCATCCTGCCCATTTAGTGATACCAAAAAATACGATTAACCAAATTAAACCTTTCGAAAGGAAAAAGAGAAAGCCTAACAATCCCAGCTTTTTTATCCATTGTTTTGTTTTGTTTGCAATCATCTAAAGTGATATAGCATTTTTTGTTTGCAATATGGATAATGGATTTAGTTATTGATAAGTTCGGACAGAAGAAAGGTATTCAAAATTTACTTGAAAATGTATGGCTTATGCAACTAAAGTGCCTTTAATAGCACACAATCGGAGCTTTTTGCACAGGTCTACCATTTAATTTGTTCATTCCTGCTGGTACAATTAAGTAATTTTACAGCATTTCTTGCTCGAATATGACCAATAAACGTCTTCTAACGATAAGCCTTATTGCTCTGGTTATTTTAATCGGATTTTTTGTTCGTTTATGGCTCGCTCAAAACAATAATCTATCCTTAATTGATGCTATAGATCCTGATACTCCGGTATTTTTTGAAATCAAAGAAGGTCCTCAGCAATGGAATGAACTTCACCGTGATAGTATCTGGTCGTCTTTAGTACAGTTTGATATCATCAATCGGATTGATCATCAGTTAATCCTGCAGGATTCACTTTTTTCTCTTTCGAAGAAAGATAAATTATGGCTTCATCAGTCAAAATTTTTTATCAGTCTGGATAAAATAAGTGCAGTTGATTATGGGCTGGTATTTTATTACGATAGAAGAGGAATGCCATCAATTGACCGGAAGGCATGGGGTGATTATCTTGATAGCCCCGTATTAAAGCGTTTGTATAAAGGGGTCGGTATATTTGATTTCAGGCTCGAGACAGGTGAAAATCTTAGTATTGCACAGTATCGCAATATTTTGCTTGTATCCTTAAGTGATGTGCTTATTGAGCGGGCAATCAGACAAATAAGCGGGCGGAATCATACCCTGGAAGAAGATGCTGATTTTCGAGAGTTAAGCGGTAAAGGAAATAAAAATCAGGACATTAAGGCTTATATTAATTTTCAGTCAATTGCTTCATTATTGGGGGTATTCCTTAATGAAGATGGCAGAAATTTGGTGAAAAATTTATCCGGTTTTGCTGGTAAAGCGATGCTTGATATTAGTTTGACTGAGCATAATATGATTTTGAACGGTTATGTTTCGCATAGCCGGGAAGATCAGGTTTTACTGCAAATTCCTGAATCCGAGAATTCAAAGGTAAATCCAGCGCGGGTGCTGCCTGTAAATACTGCTGTGTTTTATAGTAAAAATACCGCTGTGCTTTCTGCTAATGATTCATCGAATGACAGCAGCATTAGTAAAATCAGGGATCTTTATTTTCGAAACTGGATGGATGCTTCCGGAGCTTTTGCCATTACAGAACCTTTTAATCAATCATTTGAAGAAAACTGTTTACTGGTATTGTCGTGTGCCGATACCGCTTTGGCCAGGCAACAATTGAGTAGTTTGGCTGCCCTGCAGGCCGATGTAAATCAATATATTCCTGAGCATTTTGAACATACTGCTTTTTGGCAAATTGAAGATTTTGATGACCTGGAGCAAATAGCCGGTTTTTCCTCTACACTCATTCGAAATCCCTGGTTTTGTATTGTTGATGATTTTGTGGTTTTTGCTAATAATATTGCCAATTTGAAAGTTTTAATCAATCGATATGAAGCCGGTCAGGTGCTGCATCACGACCTGGATTACCGTGCTTTTGAAGATCAGGTTAGTAATCAAGCCATTTGTAATTTATATGTCAATACCAAGCGATGCGAATTGCTGGTGAAGCGTTTTTACAATAGTGAAAGAGCGCAAGATGTCAATCATTTCAATACCTTATTACAATTGTTGAATCCGCTTGCCATACAATTTTCTTCTTTTACCAAACAGCTAAAATTAGTTTACGCACTTATTCAGTCTTCTTCGGGATTTCAGGAGAGCAATACTTTGCTGTGGAAATGTCAGTTGGATACCCTTATGCAAGGCAGGCCTTATTTTCTGAAAAACCATCAAACCGGTCAGTTTGAGATATTGGTACAAGATTGCTTAAATCAAATTTATTTGATTGACCGGAGTGGGCAAATATTATGGAAACGGGAATTACCGGCAGCAATAAAAGGTCAGGTTTATCAAATTGATTTTTATCATAACCGGAAACTTCAGATGCTTTTTAGCACAGAAAAAAGCATTGAATTGATTGACCGTAAAGGGCGCGATGTAGAAAATTATCCCTTAAGGCTTCCGGCTAAAGCCAGTAGTGGTCTTGCCTTGATTGATTATGACGGACGCAAGGAATACCGCATGTTTGTAGCTTGTATGGATAAAAAAATATATGGCTTTCAAATGAGTGGATCGCCTTTGCCCGGTTGGAATCCACTAACGGGGACCGGTGTGCTGAGCCAGCCTTTGAAACATTTACTAGCCTGTACAAAAGATTATAATTATTGCTTTAATAAGGATGGAAAATTATTTTATTTTAACCGGAAGGGAGCCTTGAGAATTAATCCAATTCAGAATCACACCCGGTTTAAACAAGCTTTTTCTGAAAGTGTAAACGATGACGGAAGTTTCGTTTTGAGCAATATTGATACAGCCGGACTGATGTACCGGATTAATGAAAAAGGAAAGCTTGCAATAGATACATTCAGCACCTTTGCCAAACCGGTATCGGCATTAACTATTCCCAATAAACAGGGATTGCAATGGGCTGTAAACGATGAAGAAGGTTTGCATTTTTTTGATGAGCAATTAATGAATTCGGGCCATTGGAATTATCCGGAGGATATGTCGGGTGATTTGTTTTATGCATCAGATAATAATCCGGAAGCCGGATTGGGTATCATCAATGCCGATAGTACAGCTGTTTACCTATTGCGTAATGCTGAACCGGCCGAAGGATTTCCGATTCGGGGCATAACCGTATTCAGGATGTTCGATTTATTTGATGATGGAAATCCGGTATTGATTCTTGGAACGGCAGATGCTACAGTAAGTGCATATCGAATCAGGAAATAGCCCAGTTGATCGGCTTTAAACCATGATTTTCAAGATAAATATTGGTTTCTTTGAAATGATTACAGCCAAAAAATCCACTATGTGCCGAAAAGGGAGAAGGATGCGGAGCCGTAAGAACAAGATGTCTTGAACGGTCTATTAATTCGGCTTTCTGGGCGGCAAATTTGCCCCATAATAAAAAGACCACATCTTGTTTTAAATCTGAGATAATTTTTATTACCTGATCAGTAAAATTTTGCCAACCTGCATTCCGGTGTGAAGCCGGTTGATGTGCATTGACGGTGAGCATGGCATTTAGTAAAAATACCCCTTGACCTGCCCAGGATTCCAGATTTCCGGATGCCGGAATTTTTATTCCTAATTCTTCTTTGATTTCTTTAAAGATATTGACTAAAGAGGGAGGAGCAAGTACTCCATCGGGCACCGAAAAACAGAGTCCATGTGCTTGTCCCGGTCCATGGTATGGATCTTGCCCGAGAATAACAACTTTTAATGTATTGAATGGGGTTTTGTTGAAAGCATGAAAGATAAGTTTGCCCGGTGGATAAATCCGGTTCCCTTTTGCTCTCTCATTAATAATAAACTTTTTAATAGATAAGAAATAGGGTTTGCTGAATTCATCAATAAGTACTCTTTTCCAGGTTTCTTCCAATTTTACCTGATTGGCAGCAATAGAAATTGATGGATTGATTTCAGACGATTTTTCCATTTGTAGCAGTTCTTCCTGCAAATGTATAGATTCTGTATTTGTCAAAAATAATTATTCAGCTCTTTTCCTGCCGGGATAATTCCTTAATTTTGCAACATGCCGGTCGCGTAGCTCAGCTGGATAGAGCAACAGCCTTCTAAGCTGTGGGTCGAAGGTTCGAATCCTTCCGCGATCACAATTAATCTTGAAAACCCACCATAAGTGGTGGGTTTTTTAATTTTCAGCAGAAGAATAAAATGTAATGCTGCTGAAATTAAAGAAAAAGACAAATCGAGATTTGATATTTCTATTGCTGAATGCTGATAAAAGAAGAATCAGCGCAGCTAATCGCACCATGTCAGGATATTTATCAAGCGATAATACTAACTTCCG
>JAJRWN010000005.1 GCA_024276745.1 Bacteroidota bacterium | reverse complement strand
GAATTACCTGCCGGATATCAGCATAGGCCGGTTTTCAGTCAATACGGAAGAAGCATGCGGCCTTTACGTAAGAAAACTCATCAGCTATGAAAAAACGCCTGTGCTTTACACCAACAACTGGTATGATAAAGCCATGGTAATCAGCAGCAATGACGGACTTGATAATCAACATGGTATTCAAATGCGTCAATATTTTCTGAATCATGGTATGCAGTATGTTGACGATTACCGGGATAGTACCAATCACAACCCGCTCGAACAGGTAAAAAGCAGTCTTGAAGAAGGCAGAAGCTGGGTATTTTATATTGGTCATGGTAGTTCTACCGCCTGGGCCACGGTACATCCTTACTTCAGCACCTCTTCAATTGATCAAACGAATAATAAAGCATTCATACCGGCCATTATCAGCATTGCCTGTTCGAATGCCGACATTGATTACCCGGGTGGAGATTGCTTTGCAGAACGTTGGTTAAAAACCGGTCCCGGACGGGGGGCAGTCAGTATCATGGCAGCAACAGAGAATTCGGCCTTTTATTGGACCGATACTTTGGGGAAAAACATGGTTTTCGGATATTTTGACCATCAGGTCGAAACATTTGGACAGGCCATGGATTATGGGAAATGGGCCATGTACAACGCATTTCCGCAGGGTGCAGGCGGGCTAACGGAAGAAACCATGCAGCAACACATGATTCTCGGTGACCCTACCTTGCAGGCTTTTACAAAAACACCATCCATAATCAGCATGGATTATAAGGGAAAGGAAGCCCCCGGTATGCACCCTATAAGCATACACATTAGCAGCAACAAGCAAGCGGTAGCCGGTGCACTGGTTTGCCTGTACAATGCCGATTACTCTGTATATCACAGCCATTATACCGATAGCCTGGGAAATATTGTTTTTCAAGTTGATGTACCCTCTTCGGGCACACTGAGCCTTCAAGTAACAGGAAGAAACCTGATTCCAGCAAAAGGATGTATTCAAATCAGTGAAATAAATGGCATTAAGCCATTCAACACTCAAAACATCAGGATTTATCCAAATCCTGCTTCACACATCATTCATATATCTTCACCCGAATCGGTCAAAGGTAGATTACAAATATTTGATGCCGAAGGAAGTTTAATCACAGACCGTACTTTTTCAAAACAAGAAAATATAAATATCGACAGATTATTACCGGGTTATTATCAAGTTCAGATAAATACCAATCAATCAATTTATCGATCAAGTTTTATTAAAATTGAATAAACAGCGATGTCGTTGCAAATGAAACGTGGCATGAAAGCCGAAGCCATAGCTTCCCGTTATTTACAGCAAGCCGGTTACATGATCCTTGAAAAAAACTGGCGCTGGGATCATGCCGAAATAGATTTAATTGCAAAGGATGGTGATACAATCGTAATTGTTGAAGTAAAAGCAAGGTCGTCAACGAGCTACGGCTATCCCGAAGAAGCCGTTGATGATCAAAAAATACATCATTTATGCAGAGCTTCGGAAGCATATATTGAGGAACAAAAACTGGATTGTCCGCTTCGTTTCGATATCATTTCCATTATTTTTAAACAAAAACAAACTGAGATTAAGCACTTCAAAGATGCTTTTTTCCCTATTGATTAAGTTGAATGAAGAAGAGATTACAAACAATTTTTTGCGAATAACTGTATAATAATTTTACTTTGCACCCTGAAAATGAATGTTCAATTTCAATAAAACATAGCGGAATATGTCCGAAAACCTATTAATTGTTGAGTCACCAGCAAAAGCAAAAACCATAGAAAAGTATTTAGGAAAAGATTTTAAAGTACAAAGTTGCTTTGGACATATACGTGATTTACCAAAAGGAAAAATTGCTGTTGACATTGATAAAAATTTTGAACCTGAATACACGGTACCGAAAGATAAAGCCAAGATTGTAAGCGCATTAAAAGCAGCCGCAAAAAAGGCAAAAGAAGTATGGTTGGCCACAGATGAAGACCGGGAAGGAGAAGCTATTAGCTGGCATTTATGCCATGTATTAGGATTAAACATTGAAGAAACAAAACGGATTACTTTTCACGAAATCACCAAATCAGCCTTACTGGAAGCCATAGAAAACCCAAGACTTGTGAACATGAATTTGGTCAATGCACAACAAGCCAGGAGGGTACTTGACCGTTTGGTAGGGTTTGAAATATCTCCAGTTCTTTGGAAAAAAATCAGGACAAAAGGAGCTTTATCTGCCGGCAGAGTTCAATCGGTAGCCTTGCGTTTGATTACCGAAAGAGAGGAAGAGATATTAGCCTTTGTACCTAAATCATGGTTTAAAGTAGAAGCCGTTTTTTCGGTAGAAAACGATCAGAAAGAATTACTAAAATTTAAAGCCTATTTATCGGAAAAATAGCAGAAGAATCGAATGCCGAACAATTATTGAATAGTTGGAAAAATGCCCGGTTTAGCATTGCGCATATTGAGAAAAAACCGGCCAAAAAAACACCGGCACCACCTTTTACTACTTCAACACTTCAGCAGGAAGCAAGCCGGAAACTTGGTTTTTCGGTGTCGAAAACAATGACCCTTGCCCAGCGATTATACGAGGCAGGTCATATCACCTATATGCGTACCGATTCTGTCAATTTATCTGATTTTGCACTGGATGCTGCCAAAAAAATGGTAGAAAAAAATTACGGAATATCGTATGCAAAGACAAGGAAATACAACACAAAATCGAAAAGTGCACAAGAAGCACACGAAGCCATCAGACCGGCATATTTTGATAAACAAACTATTGATGCAGGTCGTGATGAAGAAAGGCTATATCAATTAATATGGAAAAGAACCGTAGCCAGTCAAATGGCTGATGCCAAACTCGAAAGAACTATTTTTGATATTAAAAATAATATAGATAATAAAATTTTAAATGCCAAAGGAGAAGTTTTAATTTTTGATGGTTTTCTTAAACTGTATCAGGTAAGCAAGGAGGATGAGTCTGAAGAAAATCAAAGTGTACTTCCAAGAGTGAAACCCAATCAGACGCTGGAAACTATCATTATTCAGGCAAGTGAAAAATTCAGCAAAGCGGCAGGTCGCTTTACAGAAGCTACCTTGGTAAGGCGCCTCGAAGAGTTAGGAATCGGGAGGCCATCGACCTATGCAAAAACCATTAAAACAATAGAAGACCGTGGATATGTAGTTAAGAAATCGATGGATGGAAAGCAAAGGGATATTATTAAACTAAGCCTGGAAAATGCAAGACTATCGCGCAGTATTGTTGTTGAAAATTATGGCGCTGAAAAGAAAAAACTTTTTCCTTCAGATGTAGGCATGGTAGTCAGTCGTTTTTTATCGGATAATTTTAAATTGATTATGGATTATGGTTTTACGGCCAATATTGAAAAAGATTTAGATAAAATTGCAACTGGTGATAAAGTATGGTCTTCTATCATCAAAGCTTTTTACGAACCTTTTCACAAACAAGTAGAAATCACCGAAAAAGAATCGAAAAGAGTATCGGGCGACCGGAATTTGGGAAATCATCCGGAAAGTGGTAAACCGGTGATAGCCCGAATAGGACGCTATGGTCCTATGGTGCAAATTGGTGAAGGCGGAGGAGAAGAAAAACCTCAATTTGCCAAACTGATGCCCGATCAAAGTATAAATACAATCACACTCGAAGAAGCTTTGGAATTATTTAAACTACCTAAAACATTAGGAGAGTATGAATCGGAGGAAGTGATTGTATCACAAGGTCGCTTTGGCCCTTATATTAGACATAAAAATAAATTCTATTCGTTACCAAAAGATCAGGATTTAATGGCCATTTCGCTGGAAGAAGCCTGCAAAATAATTGAAGAAAAAAGAAAAACAGCAGCCGAAAACACGATAAAAGTCTTTGATAAAGAAGAAATATTGGTATTGAAAGGACGCTATGGTCCTTATCTGAAAAAAGGAAAAAGAAATTACCGGATACCCAAATCGGTAGATCCGGAGTCTATTACTTTGGAACAATGTTTAGACATTGTTGAAAAAGCACCCGAGAAAAAACCTCGATACCAACGTAAGAAGAAGTCATGACACTTCCTATGAGTGAAATTGAAGCTTTGATAAAATTGCTTGATGATTCAGATCAAGCCATTTATTCTAAAGTCACCAAAGAATTAATCAATTGTGGTCCACCGGTTATTCCCATTTTAGAACATGCCTGGGAAGGCTCTTTTGAACCATTATTGCAAAAACGGCTTGAACTGATTATCCACGATATTCGCTTTAAAGGCTTAAAACTCGAATTCAGCGATTGGTGTAATCAAAATCAGCAAAAAGAATTATTAGATGCATGGCTGATAATCAACCGCTATTTCTATCCTGAAATTAATCTGGATGCTATTCGTGAAAAAATCAATCAAATCAGAAGAGATATTTGGATTGAACTGAACAATAATCTCAGCCCTGTAGAAGAGATTCATGTGTTTAATCAAGTATTTTATAAACTCTTGGGGTTCAAAGGTCTTACCACCCAATCGGCTAACCCGTCCAATTATTTAATCAATACCCTGCTGGATACCCGGCAAGGATTACCTTTACCCATGGGTATGTTGTATTTGATTATTGCCCAACAACTTAATCTACCGGTTTACGGAGCCGATATACCGGGACATTTTGCACTTGCCTATACTCAAAACTTTATTTCAGATTGGAAAAAATCTGAAACCTCGCTTCGAACAGAAGTAATCTTTTTTATTAATCCGGTTAATACAGGAATTATATTCACCAAGTTTGAAATAGATGAATATTTGCAAAAGATAAATCTGGAAAAAGAAAACCGGTTTTTCGAACCTTTGGCTAATATTCAAACCCTGCAATTGTTGCTTGCAAAATTATTAAGCTTATTAAAAGATCAGCACAAAGAAAATGAAGCTTCCGAGATAGCAGAATTAAAAAGTTTGCTTACTGAGGACAAGCATGGATAAACAAAAAAGAGTCTTGCATACACAAGACTCTTTTTTGTAAGAAATATTAGATTCATTTAGTTGGCATCATCAATAATTTCCGATAATGAATCTACCGCTTCATTCATGTCATCAATAACGGTATCTACCGAATCGGTTAAACTGTCCAAAGCTTCATTTAAAGAATCCAGACCCTCAGAAGAATCTCCGATATCGTCCATTAGACCACCCATTTTGTCAAATTTGGCTTTCCAATTACCATCTTCTTTGACCAAATCCAGGGTCATGTCATTACCATCTTCGGTGTAATGAACAACAGCATTGTCGCCATCAACTTCAGATTCACCGACAACGATTTCCTTCGGTTCAGGTTTTTCATCAGATAAACCGGCTGCCATTTCTGCCATTTTCGACATCGTTTCAAGTGATTCCTGACTGCCTTCTGTAGCATATTTTTTTGCCTTGTCATAATTTTGATTATTCATGGCTGTCAAAAATGCTTCTGCTACACTTTTAGGATCGTTTGCTGTGCTGCCTCCACAGGCTGACATAAATGCAGATACTACCATAACTAACAGTAGTGCTTTTAATGTTTTAATTGTACTCATACTCGTAAATTTTAGTGCAATGATTATTTAAATAAAGGTCATCAATTCCAACATACGTTTTAGTGGGTGTTACAGACAAAGGTAGAAAAAATTTATCTTCGGTGGCATTTATCCAAATTTTGTATAAAAACTCAGCGCAATAAAGCTTTTCATCATCTTCCAGATTAAAGTTCATATCGAATTTTCTTTTTTCTCTGTAATATTTTCGGGCAATACTATCGGCACGTACAATGATCTTATCCGGTTGATCAAAACGGTAAACAGCAAAGGAAGTGGCTTCGTTGGCATCGCAAAAGACAAACAGCGAATCACATCTTATTCTGGCATCAGGATTATCAGAACCACCGATTGAATGCAATACCAAAGGGGTGCCCTTGCTATTGATAGTAATAAATCCACAATGAGAATATTTATTTTCACGCAGCGATAGTTTTCTGAGTTCATCACTAAAAAAACCGATACCTCTTCTCAACAACAAATCGCCTGTTTTTAATTGTTTACTGTCGAAATGTGATTCATTCCATTTTTTATGGGCATAAGCCAATTTCTCTTTAAAACTTTTTGAATGCCGGATTTTAACTCCACTTGCACGGATTGAAATCATCAGAAAAAACGTGGAGAGGATCATAAAGCTAAACCAGAAAAAAAATGTTTTTTTATACTTAGACACCATTACCGGACTGATTCAAAATATCCTGTTTTTTTATTTTTTCTAACATGATCCCAGGAAAAACATTTTCCATTCATTGCAATATAAACACCATCAGGTAATGTTTGCACAAAAGCCAAAGCATTACCCAAATTAAAAAATCCGTCTGAACTGCCGAATTTATACGGAATCATAGCACCTGTGAGCACAATGGTTTTTTCCAAACCGGCCTGGGCCAATACTTTTGCTGTCTCCACCATGGTATCGGTGCCATGGGTTATTAAAATCTGATCTTCGGCAGCCGACATACAATGATGTTTTATCAGTTCACGATCGTTTTCCGTCATTTCGAGGCTGTCTATCATCATCAATGTCCTGATATCAATATCGAGTGTACATCGCCCTAATTCAAAGATTTCTTTCAAATGGGTGTCCTTAAAATAGAGCTGCCCCGACATCATATTATATTCTTTATCGAAAGTACCTCCTGTAACAAATATCCTTATTGCCATTATAACCGTATATATTTAACTTCAAATTTAAGCCATTTCCGTAAAGAATAGTCTATTGAAAAACCTTAAACCAAAATCATGTCTATACCATCTTTTTTAAACAAAACATTTCTTCTCTGCTGCTGTATTCTTGGTTTCCGGAGTTTTATGCTAAACGCACAATCTGACACCCTGCGTATTTCGATGAATAATTTTCAACATTATGCCAGGGTTAAAAATGCTTTAAAAGGATTTAATATCACGGCAAGGGAACAACTAAACTGGGTACAGGACAGTGATTTTCTGAGTGGATTTTCAGCGCTTCAGCCCGGTTTAATCCGCTGGCCGGGTGGTACAAAAGGAAATAATTACAATTGGCGTGAAGGGCTAAAAAATCCGGCACTTTTCAATATGAAACATTTACAGGAATTTATTCAATACCATCATCTTCAGGTAGATTATATGCTAAATTACGGTAACACCTCGGCACATCAGGCTGCCGATCTTGTCCGATTCTGCAACAGTTCAAAGCCTGCATATCAATCGTATCGCTATCAATTGCTTGGCGATAGTTCAAGATTGAACGTAAAATACTGGGAATTAGGCAATGAAATTCCAAATTCATGGTCTTTCGGGGTATCATGGCTGGCCTGGGATGATGTTATTCGGTTCAGAAATGGCCAAACAAAAACGCTAAACAGGGATGATGTGGACTCCATGTACTATTTCGGAGGTTCATTTATGCGCGAAGGATGGGTAACTGAAGGAGGTGAACTGAATAAAATAGATGCTATTCTAGGTGAATTATATTTTCCGGATTCGAACGATCATTTTCAAGTAGACATTCCGGTATCATTCCCCCGCATAGGCCCCGATTCAATCCGGGTTTGGGTGATGGTTTCATCACTTAAGAAAAACGATTTAAATCAATTAAATCAACAACAAGTTTATAATCTCCTTACAAGCCCTCAATACCGGATCAACAGTTCGGTTTATTCCGTTTTGCATGATTCAATAGTTCATCTAAATCTTCCGGTCGATGCTTTCGATTCAGTCACTGCGATATTAGTGGAATACAATTCGATTGGTCATCCCGGAGCTTTTGAATTATGCGATTCGATGAAAAAAGCAGACCCTTCTATTGAAATAGGCTATCAAGTAAATATTTCTGATGCATTACTTGCTATTCCTTCCTTCGTAAATCGTTTCCAACAAAACCAGGCTGATTTTATGATTTTCCATATGTATAATCAGCATCTCGAACAAATGTTTGATCATGGACTTTATAATGAAATCGTTTACCGTGGATCTACAAAAAACCATCAACATATAGTTTTACAATCACAATTGGATAGTTTAAGCAATGCCTGGAATTTATCATCACCCATCGGTCAATCGTTTACCGAATGGAATCTGTCATTATGCGAAACTAATTGCAAACCGGGTTGGTATGGAATGCTGATTGCCATGTACACCGCCAATTTCTGGTCTGAATATTATCGAAGCGATTTACAAGATTCCATGGATGTACGTACGATTTGTCATTTTGCTGCTCTGGCATCCGGCCAAAGTCCGATTCATTTGTTTCATAATAATGGAAGCACTACCAATACAGCGGCATCAGAAGCGGTTAGAATGGTCAATCAATCCTTGCTGAGCAGTACTTCTTATCTCAATCCCAATGAAATCAGTAATTTTCCAAAAATGAATATTATCAGTTATGACAGCTTATTAAATGCCGATACCAGTCAGGAAAATGCTTTAATCATTTGGTCCGGTATCGACAGCAATACGATGGACCGCACTTTGTTTATTCTCAACAGAAACAGCAACAATTCATATTTATTAAATGTAGATGGATTTAAAGCTCAGTCGGCCTATATCGAAACCATGAAAGGTAATCCGGCTCTATCAGGATATCAACATCAGAGCGATACACTTGCCCCAATGTTTTGGCCTCAACAATTTAATCTGTTTATCGATACTTTTTCGCTTACAAACATTCGCTTTAATCAATTTCAGTTCACAAATATTGCTTCGCCCAATCTCAACATGCGCAAAGAAATTGAAGTTTATCCCAATCCTGCCAATCGAAGGCTATATCTTAGATGGCAGACAGAAACCAAATCGAATGCACACATTAGTATCATGAGTGCTGACGGTAAATTGCTTTATAGTGAAAGCAATATAAATCAACAAAAAAGTGATTTGGAAATTGATATTTCAAAATGGCCGCTAGGTTATTATTATGTTCGATGGCAAGATGAAAAGAGTATAGTGGTAAAACCGTTTGTTATCGTCCGCTAGCGTGCCAGGGTAACATTACCATTGATAACATAATCGTTGCCCGATTCATCATTAAGAATAAGGATGTACTGATAAACACCTGAAGGCATTTTTTCTCCATTATAGGTACCATCCCAATTGTAATTGGGAGGAGAACCACTAAATAATAATTCGCCCCAACGCGAACGGATTTCCAGCAAGACCAGATTATTGAGTGGAATACCCGGAAAGACCTCATTAAAACCATCATCATTGGGTGTAAAAATATTAGGCAATTCGATATTCGGTTTTAATGTCCAGAAGATGGAGTCGGAACACATCAAATTTGATTCGTAAAGAGATACGGTATAATCACCAAGCGTGGGATATTCATGGGTGGGATTATCGATAATAGAATAATCGCCATCTCCAAAGAGCCAATATGCATCGGTACCGCCACGGCTATCATTCATAAAATTCAGTAATAAAGCCAAAGGTACCGCTTCCTGATTGCTCAATAAATGAGCCGGGTCAATGGAAAAATCTGCATAAACCCGGTGAAATTGCTGGTTAAACGGAATGCTGAAAGTATCCTGAATAAAGCCACCGGTCTGTCCCTTTGTACCGCCATAAAAATGACCACCGGCCAAGCCATGATCACCGCCATTAAAATTTATCACATCCGGTAGATTAGTATTAAGCAGCAAATAGCCACCGGCACCTCCTCCGCCCGGACCAAAACCATCACCAATGGTATTTCCGCCACGACCTCCATTAAGTTCCACAGTCAAGCTATTTATCAAAGTATCAAGATGCAGCATAACTGAACCGGCAGCCCCTGCTCCTCCGGCACCGTCACCGAAAGCGCCTGAACTTCCGGCCGAACCACCATTGGCATTAATAGTATGCCCGTTGGCATGCAGGCTGGAAGCAAAAATCATTACTATACCACCACCTCTTGCTCCGCTGCTTCCATTACCAAAATGTTCGTGACCGGCACCACCTCCTCCCCCCATAAAGACCAAATCATACATAGCATAATAATCAAGAGCATGACCTCCCATACCGAAAATAGTTTTCTCTCCACCGCTATTATCTACCGGATACCCCCATCCGGCATCGCCACCATTACCAAAATTAGCTCCACCTCCGCCTCCTGAAGTATGGATATTGGCACCACCGGCTCCATTGGCAGGAGCTCCGCGAGCCGAGGTCATCGAATCGATACCAAAACCGGCTATCCCTTCTCCTTTCCGACCAAAATAGGCCGGATCGGGCGATTCGGCTACATAATCATAGCGAATATCAAAAAAATGAGGAGCTGTATGATGCTTACCTCCTCTATATCCTTTACTCATTACATTGATATCAGCCTGGAGATTAATGTCGTTCTTTGCATTCAAAACCAGCACACCACCCGTATGTCCGTTCCATGGACTGCAAGTAATGTCACCCATCACATTGATATTACGGTATTGAGCCACCCTGATAACTTGTGTATGTGCATCAGCAGCGTAGGCCTGAACCAATGCATATTCAATTTCAATAAATTGTAATCCGGTGGATTTTACTTGAGCCAATTCATAATGTCCCGCATGGTTCATATCAATCAACTCACCATAACTCGAATCATTTTCGCCCTTGATTAATGCACCTTGCATTTGCATAATCAGCAACAAATCACCGGCTTTAAAGTCATTTGAATTTTTTACATAAATCGTATCGTCACAACGATGTGCATTCTGCAACAAATAAGTAGCCTGATTTACTACTCCGGATAATTCAATATCACCGGCACTACCGTCTCCGAAACCTTGAGCCGATACCGGCAATGACAGGATTAGAAAAAACTGACTATACAGAAAAGATGTAAGTATCCGGAGCAACATTTTCTGTCTTTTGTTAAAGTAAAACTTGTTTATAAAAATAATATTTTGCATCAACTTCTATTCTAATGATATAAACGCCCTGAGGCATACTATTAAATTTGATATCCACTACCGAATCGCCCAATAAATCCGGATAATCATGCCGGAACACCGGATGTCCCAACATATCGTATATATCCACAGCGGTATTTGCCGATGATTTTACATGCAGAAACCGGATATAAAATATTTTACTTGCAGGGTTTGGATAAATCGAAATACTAAGCTCCCCACTGGTATCTACAGGAGGTGGAGGTGGAGATGGTGCCGTATTCAAATTTTTATAAATAGCCATTCCACCACCCCAGTTTCCTAGCAGCAAATCAATGCTTTTATCATGATTCAAATCGACTCCCGACACCGAAGAAGAAGCCCCGTTCCAAATGTTTTCGAAAATGGAATCGATTAAGGTAAAAGTAGAATCGGGAGAGAATAAGTGGTCATATTCATAAATATATCCACTACTGGAGCCCACCAGCAAAACGCTATCCCCACTTGTATCAATCACGGTTAAAAAGGGAATGCTGTTTCCATGCAAATCCTTGTTTCGTTTCACATTCACTTTGCCCCAATAATCCGAAACCAAATCAAACTGAGGATTGCTTTTCGTACCAATATTATGATAATAGTTTATATTTCCGCTGCGTTCGCCAACAATCAAATCAAGCAATCCGTCCCGGTCAACATCAATGAGTTGGGGAGTACTGAATTGCCCTACATCAATGCTCTCGAACTGTGGTGCTGTCAATGAAAATTCAGCATCTTGACCGGTTGCAGCAATATTGGTAAAATAATGTAAAAATCCATTCTCCTCACCTACAATCATATCTTTATCACCATCGCCATCCAAATCGCCAAAAGCCGGATAAACAGCTTTAATCAGTAATGAATTGATGTTGCCATAATTTCTTGTTATAAGTTTAAAAGCCGGGTTTGTTTGTGTTCCTGTATTTTCAAACAATGCAAGACCGCTTAAAAAACCTCCTCCCGATTGATAATAACGATAGTTACCAATAACGATATCTTGCAGACTATCGTGATTATAATCAAAAGGAACGGGATATGCTCCTTCGCCTACTTCAATCATATTTCGTTGAAACAAATCATTGCGTTGATACACAAAATTGGGTGCCGCCTCAGTACCGGTGTTCTTATACCAAAGGGTGCCTTTGAAATTTTCAGATACTGCCAAAGCATTGGGTGCGGCAATCAAATCTTTTATTCCGTCATTATCAGCATCAAGATAAAATACAGCCGGAAATCGTGGAATATTAACAGGTTCTGTAACAGGATACAAAGAATCTACTTTAATCATATTGGCTATCAGGCTGTCGCCACCATTTGTAACCAAATAAGGATTATTACAATTGATATCTCCTACAATTGCATCCATAGCATGGTCGTTGTTAATATCAATAGGTAAAACCGTAGAACCGGCATGCCGGGTATCGCGCAAATGCCCTCCACTTCCTTTACAACTCACTCCCAAGCTTACAGTGCATGATCCAAAACCTTCTTCAAACTTTCCCCAACATTTATCGGCCAAAACAAAATCCAGCGAATCCGGTACACCATAATACTCCATCGACATATTTTTAAAGTATTCCATAAAATAGCCGGAATATTCAAAAGTCAGAATATCAAGATCACCATCACGGTCAACATCGGCCAAGCCGGGTATATCCCATTCACTTACATACAGATTAAAAACACCCGGATTATAATCGGCATAAATCATTGAGTCAATCAAAGAAAAAGTTAAATCGCCATTTGTAGCTGTATCATTGCGATAAACTTTGATGCCGACATTCATACCATAACGGGTTGAAGTGAATAAATCCGGTCTTCCGTCCATATTATAATCATGCAACAAAACCCATTGATTAATTTCCGGAAAAAGACTTCGAAAAGAAGGGTCGAAACGATAGCTTACACTATCTGCTATTCCGGTATTGATGAGTGGATAGAGGGTTTTGGTGCTCCGGTCGAAAACAAGTATGTCTTTCACTCCGTCACGGTTTATGTCGATGGCTGAAAATTGTGGATTATTAAATCCGCCTGCCCATGGCATGGATAAATTTTGGGCATTGATTTCAACCGGGATTGTATCCCATAATGTAAATTGCTGGGCAACTGAATAAAAAGAAAGCAGCATTAAAAAGTAGCAAAGGAAAAATCTTTGCATTCCTGAACTCAAATGTATTTTAATCTTTTTTTTAAAAGACATAAGGCGCTTTACTAGCTGATTCAATTGTAAAATTAATACTTCACAAACGCCTTAGAGAATAAGTTATTCCCTTTACTAATCTGCAATATTTTTATACCAGGCTCAAAGGATGCAGTATGGCAAGCAACAAGACCATTTGCATCTGTTTTTCTTTCGAGCAATATTTTACCGTCAATATTCAAGATTCGCAACGAAAGTAATTGATGCGTTGGATTATCAATATGAATATTTAAAACATCACTTACCGGATTAGGATAAAGCATAGAAACCGTCCAATTTGCATGATGCGTTTGAGCAATACCTGCACTTAAATCCTCCTGAAGCAAAAGGGTATCCGTATAGACTTTGTCTCCTTCTGAAGTATTATCGTTGTTTGCCGACACAAAAGTCACATAAAACATAACCGGACCGGAGCCTTTTGGAGGAGCAATCCATTCATACATCCAATCGTGCATACCCGGATGATCGGTACCGGCAGCGGTATGCATCACATATTGCAAACCATTATGATTCACCAGCTGTGTCCGGTAGGTATCGGAGATAAGTACCTGCCCGGCAGCCGAACCATCGGCTAATTCGGCAACGGTTTCAAAACCAATTACACTATCGCCTGTGCCCATCGTGTAGGGCATTAAGGTTAATGTTTCGCCCGGCTTATAACCATTGGCAGGAACACCGCCCATCACCGTAAAATCACCAAAACCGGGATGCACTGAAAAAGAATCTATATGGCAGGCGGGGCTTGTAGCACAGCTTGACTCTCCGGGTGCATTTGTGGTAAAAGGTGGTGGACCGCTTCGATAAGCATTGATGCTAATCCATACGGTTGCAGCAATCAAAGCAAGGAAGAATGAAAATATACGCTTTTTTAAAAAAAATATCATAATCTTAGCAAAGTTTTAGTTTTTATGCGCTATGGAATAATTGCTATAAAGATAGCATAATTGCTATTATTGCTTTGTGATATGAATCACCTAAATTAACTTTGATAAAAACATTTACTCATCATGGAATACAAACGATTCAACCATAAACTGATTCTGCGTGTCTTCAAAGGAGAAGAAATTTTACAAACGATTGATAAAGTTTGCCATCAGGAATCAATCAATCTGGCGACAATAACCGGTTTAGGGGCAGCCAACCGGATTAGCGTTGGTTTATATAATGCTGAGAAAAAAAATTATCATCAAAAGAAATTTGAAGGAGTATTTGAAATCACGAATATTACCGGTAATGTAAGCCAGATGAATGAATCGCTATATCTTCATGTACACATTACATTCAGCAACGAAGAACTCTGTGCTTTCGGTGGACATCTGAACGAAGCATGGATTAGTGGAACAGCCGAAATTATATTGGACATCATTGAGGGGTCATCTAATAGATTTGAAGATGACGATACCGGATTAAACCTGCTATGTTGGGACAAATAAACAGATACAAAGCTCATAAAATAATCTTTTACACAATGAGGGAAAAGAATATTTTGCAGAGCAATATGACTCGGTTAAATTTGTTTCACCTAATCTATAAATAACTATCAATGAAGAATCATGTAAAGCGGGTATACCTGTTTGGAAACGGCTTCGCTGAAGGCGATGCCAGTATGAAAGAATTATTAGGTGGTAAAGGAGCCAATTTGGCCGAAATGAACCGGATAGGTGTTCCGGTTCCTCCCGGATTTACCATTACTACCGAAACCTGTAATGATTATTTTAAAATGGGCAGAGAGAACCTGCTTGCCAACATCAATGATGCAGTGCAAACCGGCATCAAACACATTGAAAAGATAACAAATACCGGTTTTGGGAATACGCTTAATCCCTTGTTGGTGTCTGTACGTTCAGGTGCTCCGGCCTCTATGCCGGGTATGATGGATACCATCCTTAATCTTGGATTGAATGATGAAGTGGTAGAAGGCATGGCCAGCAAAACCGCTAATCCACGCGCTGCCTGGGATTCGTATCGCAGATTTATGCAAATGTATGGTGAAGTGGTTATGGGTATGAAACCGGCCAGCAATCAGGATATCAATCCTTTTGAAGTGATTATAGAGCAAAAGAAAAAAGACCTTCATATTGAATTGGACACCGATTTTTCAATTGCTGATTTGAAAGAATTGACGATAGCGTTCAGAAAGAAAATTTTTAAGGATAGTGGTCAGGAATTTCCACAAGATCCTTACAAACAATTATGGAATGCCATTGAAGCGGTATTTGACAGTTGGATGAATGAAAGGGCCATTATCTATCGAAACATAAATCATATACCGGCTCACTGGGGTACGGCTGTAAATGTACAAGCTATGGTTTTTGGAAATATGGGAAATACATCGGCAACCGGAGTTGCCTTTACCCGTGATCCGGCAACCGGTGAAAACTTGTTTAACGGTGAATATTTGGTAAATGCTCAGGGAGAAGATGTGGTTGCCGGTACCCGTACACCGCAACAAATCACCTTATCAGGCTCAAAGCATTGGGCAATGCTCTCAGGCGTAAGCGAAGAAGAAAGAAGCTCAAATTATCCTTCTATGGAAGAAAGTATGCCTGAATTATACCACGAACTTTTTGAGGTACAGCAAAAACTTGAGGCGCATTACAAAGATATGCAGGATATGGAATTTACCGTGCAGGAAGGAAAACTTTGGCTATTGCAAACCCGGAGAGGAAAAAGAACCGGAGAAGCCATGGTAAAAATTGCTATGGATATGCTGCAGGAAGGACTCATTAATCAGCAGGAAGCCATATTGAGAATAGATGCTAAAAAACTGGATGAGTTATTACATAGTGTTTTTGATGAAAATGCTATAAAAAAGGCTGAGGTATTGGGAAAAGGATTACCGGCATCTCCGGGAGCCGCATCAGGAATGATTGTTTTTTCAGCAGAAGAAGCAGAGCAAATGACCGATCAGGGCAAAGAGGTTATTCTGGTAAGAATAGAAACTTCGCCCGAAGATATTAAAGGTATGAGTGTGGCAGAAGGGATATTGACTACCCGTGGGGGCATGACCTCTCATGCGGCAGTAGTAGCCCGTGGTATGGGAAAATGTTGTGTATCGGGAGCAGGAAATCTGCGGGTTGATTATAAAAAGCAAACCCTTAAAGCCGGTGATATCATCCTTCACCGGGGCGATTGGATTTCCCTGAATGGTTCAAACGGACAAGTATATAAAGATAAACTCAAAACCACCAAACCAAAATTATCAGGAGCATTTAAGAAACTGATGCAGATGGCCGACAAACAAGCTACTCTTCAGGTAAGGACTAATGCCGATACCCCTCATGATGCCGCAACAGCCCGTGAATTTGGGGCCATGGGTATTGGACTGTGTCGTACCGAACACATGTTTTTTGAAGCCGGACGCATCAAACTGGTACGCGAAATGATTTTGGCTGAAGACGAAAAAGGCCGCAGAAATGCTCTTGATCAATTACTGCCTATTCAACGCAGCGATTTTGAAGGTATATTTAAAGCAATGCAAGGTCTGCCGGTAACAGTTCGTTTACTTGATCCTCCACTTCATGAATTCTTACCAAAAGAAATAGAACAACAACGCGATATTGCCAAAACCCTGGGAGTTCCGGTTGAAACCATTATTCAAAAAGTGGAAGATCTTTCAGAACTTAATCCCATGTTAGGACATCGCGGTTGCCGCCTGGGCAATACTTATCCTGAAATAACCGAAATGCAGGTTAGAGCCATTATTGAGGCTGCTATTAATCTTAAAGAACAAGGTGTAGATACTTTGCCTGAGATTATGATTCCTCTAACAGGTACTGCTGCCGAATATAATATGCAAGCCGATATTGTAAAGGAAACAGCTCAAATGCTTATGAAAGAAAGGAATATCACTTTAAAATTCAAAACCGGAACCATGATTGAAATACCGAGAGCTTGTATTGTGGCTGCTGAAATTGCCAAAACCGCTGAATTCTTCTCTTTCGGTACCAACGATCTTACACAAATGACTTTTGGTTATTCACGCGATGATGTGGCCAAATTCCTACCGGTATATTTGGATAAACATTTGCTGCCTGCCGATCCTTTCCAAACCATTGATGTTGATGGTGTGGGGCAAATGCTTAAAATGGCTGTAAAAAATGGCCGGTTGAGTCGGCCTGATATCAAACTGGGTATTTGTGGTGAACATGGCGGAGACCCTAAATCAATCGAATTTTGTCATTCCATCGGTTTAAATTATGTAAGTTGTTCACCCTACAGGGTACCGGGGGCCAGATTGGTAGCCGCTCAAGCAGCTATTCGCCAAGGATAAAAAGGAAAGAGATTATTGCTAACGTTTTAATATCCATGCATCAGCATTTACTTCGCTTCTGATGTCAGGAAGCTGTTGCATTGCGGCTGATTCGTCTGAAGATATATAGATGCCGACACGTTGAAATCCATTGGAAGCCGGAATAACATAGGTCGCATAATCGGCAGATAATTTTTCCTGCAACTTTTTCGCATTAAAGCGTTTGCCGAATGAACCCACAACCACAAAATATCCATCAGGAATTCCTCCGGAATGATCCTTAATAACAGGATTGATTTCCAAATCGCTTGCTGCGGGTATCCGGCTCCTGATTAAGTCAAAATCAAGATGCGAAAATGGTATTGTTTCGGCTACTTTATATGCAACGACAGATTCTTGATTTAATATCAGATCATTGTAATGAATGGTATCGGGACCTTTAAGATATTCAAAGAAATTGGCTGTAGTGGTTTTAATATCGTGATCAAAGAAGGCAAATGTTGCAAAAGCTGATATCAAAGCAATAAATGCGGCAAAACGGATTAATTTCTGGCGGTTTTTGATAGTCTGTCCACTTATTTCCCTACCCGCATTTTGCCATGATCGAAGCACTTCCCTATGGGTATCTTGCTTTTCTCTAGGGCTTAATTCCAATTGTGGTAAGGCATAAGATTCCGGCAAAATATTGACAGTATTATCTTGAACAAACTGAATATTTTGCTCCAAATCAAAAAATAATTTACCAATACCCGGAAGCATCAAAATGTCTTTATTGTCCAGGGTTTGCCTGCAACGATTGGCAAAATCCCGGATAGCAGCTTCAGATTGTTCGTAGTTCAAACCATCGTGTTCCATCAATCTGCTAATCAGTAAACCATCCCGGTGATTAAGCAAGGGGTTGAAAGCAAGTTTCCGGTTTGGGGGAGATATTACCTGATGAACAGGATGAATAAGTGCTGCCTGATAGCGAGCCACAAAACCACCAAAACCGGGAATAATTACATGCTCATTTTCTTTCAGCAGGTTTAATATGTGAACAACCAGATTCAAGGATAATTATTTTCGATATTTTATTAAAATGTCATAATCAAACCACCCATTGCATTAAATCCATAATTAGGATAGGCATACCATTTTTGATATTTTGCTGCTGTAAGATTGTTTGTTTCAACGAAAATATAAAAGCTATCAGAAAATTTATAGGTTGAACCAATATTTATATCCACAATTCCTTTAAGTGTTATTACAGAACCGTCAGGAGCCTTGGCAAAAGACTTATTATAAGCAAACAAATCAGCTGTAAATCCCAGCTTTTTATTTAGTTGATAACTGGCTGATAATTTTCCTTTTATGGTTGGCATATGCCATGCTTTAGTTTGGTTTTTCAAGGAATAATTATAAAAATCACCGGAAATCAACAATCTAAATTTTTCGTTTACGGTATAGCTGGCTTCACCGTGCATATCCAAAATAACGGCAGCGGTATCGTAAACCAGGTTAAATTTTGAAGTATCCCATTTGTTATTGACAAACAAAGGCAAATAATCAACTACCTTTTGGGCAAATCTGGCATCCCAGGAAAAACGTTGAGAGCCTCCTTTGAAACCCATAAAACGGCTTTGCGACCGGGAGTTGTGAAACGACAGTGTATCGCTCAGGTATGGGTTGATATCGCTAATGGTTTTAAGATTGTTTTTTTCAATTCCGCCATACCAACCGCTGTAAAATACCAAGCCTTTACCAATTAACTCCCGCTGAAACAATGCATCGGGAAACAGATAGAAACCTTCTTCATCTACTCCTCCGTTTAAACCTATTTTTACAAACCAGTTATCATCTCCCAATTTGTAGTTTGGAGCCACACTGAGTATAGTCCGGTTAGCTTTTATGGTATCGAAAGTATAAGCGGTATAATCGAGTAATACGCCTATATTAAGTTGATGCCCGTTATCAAATTCTTTATTAATCATGCCTTTAAATACCGGATTCATTTCCCGGTGTTTTCTGATGTCCCACAAGTAGCTATAATCAAGCTTGGTAGAGTAATCGATTTTATAACTGGTTTTTTTGGCATTATTTACTTCAAATGACCCGTTTACAAAATGATAAATCTGTTTTACCTGACTGGCGCTAAAACTCGAATCGTGGTTATATCCGTAAAATCTGATATTATCCTGATTATAATTTACTTGTCCTGAGAGTTCTACTTTATCCACATAGTATTGCACAAAAGCATTGGTCCTGAGTTCGGTATAGCTTTGATTTTCAATCCCTGACGGTGTATTGATAAATCCTCCATGTAGTCCCCAATTAAAATGGTCTGTTTTATTGTTATATTTTCCACTACGGCCTGAATTCACAAAAAAATCAATAAAGGGAAGTGCTTTATTGCCGGCTCCTACCTTGGCATAAACATTTTTTAATGGATTGAGGGGCAAAGGTTTCATGGCCAGAGGTCTTACCGAAGGAGATTGATATGGCAAATCAAGCGAACGCGATGGCAACTGATACGATAAGGCAGGTTTTTCAAAACTGTTGCCGGGCAATTCAGGATTAAAATTCAATTTTACGGCATCGGCCAGTATAGGCTGATAGTTTTGAATGATACTGATTTGCTCGCTGTTTTCATCGCCAGTAGGCTGAGCTTGCAAGGCTAATATATTTACAGATAAAAAGGCAGACAATAAAATGAATTTCTGAATTTTAATATGTATCATAATATGCTTATTCATGGTCGGGAGTTAATAAAGAATCTGTTTCTGTTTTTACTCTGGAATTTTTCTTCATCAGTTGATTTACGTGGTCAAGTTTAAGCTTGGCTTCGTTGAGCAAAGAGCGGTCACCGCTATAATGATCAATGATACTTTCCAAAGTTGCTTTTGCCTGATATAATTCATCATGATCAACTGCTATGTCGGCAATCAGTATATAGGATTTTACGAGCCAATAGCTATAAGCCGAATAATTTTGCAATACTTCATTGCAATTGGCTTCGGCCTGCACCAAGTCACCTTGTTTATAGCGAATTTCGGCAATCCGGTATTTGGCTTCGGCCGCTTTTTCAGTAGAGGTAAGCAGAGAAGTTTTCAAAAATTCAACCTGAGCAGTTTCATAATCTTTTTGATTATAGGCCACTTTTGCCCAATAATAATGTGCATCTAAAATGGCATCGTTCGAAGATTGTCCGTCATCGATAATTTGTTTTGCATATCTTATCGTCTGGCTATATTGCTTTGTTTCAAACGAAGTGATAAGCAAACCATCGAGCGCTGTTTCCTTGTTGGCTTTCAATGAGGCAAAAGAGAGCAGCTTTTTATAATACTCATAGGCTTTTTGATAATCTTTTAACAGGTAATGCCTGATGATGGCTGCTCTGAGATAGGCTACTTCAGAATAGCTTAGTATTCGTTTTGACCGGGTCACGTATTCATAATCGGGTAAAGCATCTTTATAGCGATCGGCACGGTCGTAGCAATCGGCCCGGTAAAAGTGTGCTGCCATGGCAAAATAACCATTGGGAAAACGTTTTAGATATTTACTTAATTCTTCATTGGCTTTATCACAATCATCTGCCAGATAATAGCGTTCGGCAGATTTAAATAAAACAGTATCTTTTTCTGATAGACTGGCTCCTGCCATATTATCATACCATTCGGTATGGCCTGTTTCTATGGAAATATCTTTTACCCGGTCGATAGCTTCATTGGATTCGGGTGTATTGGCATATTCATCGGCAACTTGCTGATAGTAGGATACTGATTTCTCAAACTCATTCATATTATAATAAATAAGTCCCAATTTCAACATGGATTTTACTACATAAAGACTATTGCCCTGTTTCGACATTAATTCTTCAAAACCGGCAATTGCTTTGGTGTATTGGTTTTGTATCAGGTAAGTATTGGCTTTTTGATATAGTGCATCGTCATAATAAATCGATCCGGGATAGTGCTTAGTTAATTGATCCAGTGTATTGATTTTTTCTGCCGGTTTATTGAGCAAACCGAGTATCATACCTTTTTGATAATAAGCATAATCGGAACCTGCATAATGTTTATCGATAGCCAATGAATAGTTGGCTAATGCATCTTGTTTTTTGTTGAGCATAAATTGGCAATCGGCTGTTCTGATAACTAAATCGGGTTTTAGTTTTTGCTCAATTTTTTTAGATTGGGCGTCTCCGGGTAAATGAGCAAGTGCTTGGTCGGCTCTTTTAAAATTGGATAATGCAGCGGTATAACTTTCCTTTTTCATATACGCATAACCTAGGCCGTAGTAAGCGGTAGCCATAGAGGCATTGGCCGGTAATTCCTGATGACCGGCCATATCCAAAAATTTATTATAGTTATTAATGGCAGAAGCATAGTTTTTCTGATTCATATCCATTTCGGCCATCCAGTAATAGCATTGTGCTACCAGGGATGACTCGATAGGATATTCCAGTGATTTTCTGAATAATTTTTTTGATTCGCTGTATTGTTTGTTATTAAATAATTCTACCCCCCGGTAAAAGGCTACCAATTGATAGGCTTCTTTGATTTTTGGCGTTTTAGTTTTTATTTTTTCTATGATTTTAAGTGCTTCCGGATAATTATGAGAACTTATCAAAATATCTGTTAATAATTCTCCTGCTTCACTGCTATACTCCGAATCGGGATATTTATTAAGAAACTGATTGATAGAACGTATGGCAATATCGCTATAACCCAATTCGTAAGAAAGTTTGGCATAATTAAACAAGGCATGCATACTCACATAAGGATCGTAATCATTTTGAGAAGCTTCCATTAAGGGGCTACGGGCCATGGTTTTATTACCGGTTTTGAGATAGGACAGCCCCAACATATACATCGCGTTTTGCCCCAGGCTGTCTGATGCCGAATTTAATTCTTTAAAATTGTCGATGGCCGATTTATAGTCTCCGGTCATGTATTGGCAATAAGCCAACTGATAAATATCTTCTTTTTCCATTTTCCGGCTATGGTCGGCATAGTATTCAAGATAAGGCAATGCTTTATCAAACATTTTCTTTTCATAGTAAGCCTTTCCGAGTAATTGATTAATTTCAGATTCATATTTTAAACGGCCTCCATTAAGGAGTAAAGGTTCGGCATATTGAATAGCTTCATCAAAATTGCCTTGTTGATAATATATGGATGCCACATAAAAGGGAACCACTTGACCGAAATATTTTGATTCACCAGCTTTTTTTAAATTTTCCAATGCAGCTTCATATTTCCCTTCCATATAAAGGATATAGCCATAATAGTAATGGGCCGGATAATAGTATTTTTCTGATTCTTTTATATTAGAAAAAAACCGTTTACTTTTATTAAAATTCTTTTTAAAGAAATAATCATAACCCAGTTGGAATTTATAATCAAGGAGTTGTTCCGCATCCAAATCATACAAATCCACTTGTTCGAAATGCTTGATTGAATTGGTATATTTCTTTTTATAATAGTAATGTTTACCCAGATAAAAATGAGCCATATTGGATTTACCGTGGCTGGGATGTTCATTGATAAAAGCAGACAAGAGGCTTTCCCCATCGGGATTGAGCAATTCAAGTGCTGAGATAGCCTGATAATACTGTGCATTAATTTTCAGATTTTGAATATCCGGATCGGTAGATTTTTTGCTTTGATTCAATAACTCATCAAACACTTTTCGTGCACTTACATATTGTTCGTTATCAAATAGTTCAAGTCCTTTCCGGTAGGCTTTATCCAAATCAGAATACCAGGATGTTTGTTGTGCATTGAGCACAGCATCTGCTCCTGCAAGCAGATAGACCAATAGCAGGGATTTCAAAAGAATTTTCATAGTGTCAAAGCTATAAATTTAGATTGCTGTAATTAGAATGAAAAATTAACACCAATACTGGGAATGATTGGTAATTGGTTCACTCTGGAGTATCTAACTCGGTCGAAATAGAAAATATTGCTTCGATTATACACATTGGCAACACTTGCCACAGCTTCAATGCGATAACCTTTAGAAAAAGTAATGCTGTGTTTCAAGGAAATATCGAGTCGGTGGTAATAAGGCAAGCGGCCGGCATTCAGATTTTCTTCATAAAGAATGCCTACCTGCCCGTTTTGAGTAAGATAATTGGTAGAAGCACCGTCAAGAAAATTTAGTTGTTCATAAAATCCTTGTGTACGGGTGAAAGGAAAACCCGAACCCAAATTCCAGCGGGCACTGGCTTCCCATGAATTTTCCCTGCCAAACTGATAAGTAAGCAACAAATTAACATTATGTCTCCGGTCGTAGTGTGGCGGATAAACCTGCTGTCCATCGAAACGGGTTACCCAAGCCAGCGAATAGGTTGCCCATACATACCAATGGGCATTTTCATAGCGGGTAAAGATATCTATACCGTAGGCATCACCGGTTTCAATCATAAAATCAGGGTCGGTTCTGAATGTTTTGTTTCGGTTAATATTAATTAGCTGGGTAAAACGTTTGTAATAAGGTTCAATATTCATTTCCCAGTGTTGATTAATATCATATTCCAAACCTGTAATGGCTTGTATTGATTTTTGCAGTTTATTGGTCGTAGGCTGTCCGTCAACACCTATCAACGATTCTTCGGGGCCGGATAAGTAACCGGTAAATAAATTGACTATATCACGGTCTGATTTGGAGCTTATTAAATTCTGAGAATAAATTCCACCGGAAAACTTAAAACGTATTTTATCGGTAGCATTAAATTTTAAACCCAGGCGTGGTTCAAGCGAAAAATTTGCCAGTGATGCATAGTATTGCAAACGCAAACCGGGTTCTATCACCCATTTATCGGTAAACTTCCGGTACTCAAAATAACCGGCTGCCTCGGTAGTGTTTTGGTTTTGTTCGTATTTTAAACCCAGGTAATTGAAGAATTTATATTCAGTTAAAAAGCCGTTAATATCAACCCCATATTTAAATCTACTGTTATTATCGTAGAAATAGGTGAAGTCCATACCCAAATCGAAACCACCTACCGATGAATGGCGAGGCAATTCATCCGCTTCACGCATATCGATAGAATAATTGGAATAATTCAAATTGCCGTTGATGAGGGCTTGCGATTGCCCGGGTACAATAGTAAAATCGGCACCAATGCCCGTAGCATTCCAACCAATTTGAGCGATATCTGTGAAATCGACATGATCGGCAAAATTATATCCAATGAAATTTACTTTTGAGCCATTACCGGAAGCAATCGAAATTTTACCAAACAAATCGGTAAATGTATAGGGTAATATTTTTCCACCGGTACCCGGAATTTCACTCACATAGGGATATAATGTAGGAGCAGATTGTTCAAGATAAGAATGCTTACCCGAAAAAAGATAGGTAACACTACTGCCATTATCTTTCAACTTTACAATCGGACCTTCAAGAACAGCTTTTGCAAGAAAAGGATTAGCTGCTACGGTAGCCTTAAATTTTTGAGAATTACCGTTACGGGTTTTTACGTCAACTACAGCAGATATTCTTCCTCCGTATTCGGCATTGAAACCACCGGTATAAACATCAACGCTGCGAATGACTTCCGTTTCGTAAACCGAAAATAAACCAATACTGTGAAAAGCATTGTAAAGCGTCATACCATCGAGCAAAATTTTGTTGTGAACGGGAGCTCCTCCCCGGATATACAACTGCCCCCCCTGATCGCCCGATGAAACTACACCGGGCAGTATCGTAAGATATTGTGCCAAATCAGATTCTCCTCCAATACTTGGAATCCGGTTAATATCCTTGGCCGTAATCTTGATTTTCGATACGTTCACCTCATTCAATTTCTCCTGCCGCCTCGATTCAACCGTTACTTTTCCAATTTTTACGCTTATTTGATTCAGGAATAATGTTTTAGTGAGTATTTGGTTTTTCGAAATACCTATACTTATGCGGGCGGTATCGTATCCTACACCACTGCTCGTTAGGGTATAATTGCCCGGTGGAATATTGAGAATTGTAAAAAATCCATTGCCATCGGTAGCCGTTCCAATGCTTGTGTTTTCCAAGAAAACATTTGTAAACATGACCGGCTCACCATCGGCTTTATTATAGACATATCCTCTTACCGTTCCTCCCTGGCCTAATGCCTCCACAGTGTGAAACAATAATATAATCAGGATGTAAATTATTGATTTAATATTCATTTCTAAAAATTGCCTGCGCAAAAGTAAAGCAATTGACGGGTATCCATGATACCTGCTTGTTATAATTCTGTCAAATGAATAAGAATAAATGATTAGAATCCCATATTTTCGAAAACAAATCTCTTATATTTTTGTAAGGGAAGTATTAAACAACTGACTATGAGATACTATTGCCTGATAATCGCCATGATTCTAATCCCTTCATTAAAATCCCAAACCCCACAATTGATTTTTCATTCCGGTTTTGAACCCAATACCGACACCATTAATCAAAATTCAAATTGGACAAGCTTAAGCGGTCGCGACCTATCGGTAGCTCCGCCTAATAATTGGGATTCCATCATCCTTGACAATCGAATTGGTAATTTCAGCATTCAGTATCAGGGAGGAAATCCTTCCATGCGATTGGCCGAAATTGTATCGGGTCCTTTTAATCCGGCAAACCGGGTAATGAAATTTTGGATCCGGCAGCCCAATGTGCCTCTTGGAAATGGACATGCCAAAGGCAGAATTCAAGCTAATTTGTATGACGGTCCTGCCATACACAATCTGTTTTATTCCATACGTTTATATTTGCCCCACGACCTCGATACCCTAAAATATCTTCCGGTACCGGTTACCTGGTTTACGCTGATGGAATTTTGGAACAATCCCAACTGGAATGGTGATCCATACCCTTTCAGGGTGACGGTAAACCTGACGAAACCGGGCTATACAAGTGATTCTTTGTATTTTGGTGTACATGGGCAAACCTATAACGGCACAAATTTCGATAATGTATGGGATACGGTAAATACCGGATTTTATGTACCTACCGGAAAATGGATGCAAATAGACATAAATTATATTGAAGGAAATGATCAAAGTGGCCGTTTCTATATGGCTGTAAAACCGTATAATCAACAACAAAGTGTGATATACGACTTATCTGCATGGACTTATCATCCTTCCGATCCGGCTCCTGACGGACTAAGAAGATTCAATCCGTTTAAACTTTACACTTCGGGCGAATTGATTGATTCGATGACAGCCTGGGGCAAACTCACACATCTTTATTGGGACGATTTTTCTGTTTGGACAGACAGTACGGCCGCCACCGGTAATAATCCTGTTCCCTTGAGCCATCGTTTCAGTCTTTATCCAAATCCGGCACATAATATGATACATATTTATTTTAAAAACCAATCAAAAGAACTTATCCATATCCGGATATTTGATATTTTAGGAAAAGAAATCTTATCTACTCAGAGTACAGATAGTCATCATGCCGGTATATCAACAGAATATTGGATTCCCGGTGTATATATCGTTCAGATATCGGGTAAAAAAGGACTTAGCGGCAGGGCTAAATTTTTGGTAAAATAAGGAATAATTGCAAGAGAAGGCTTATCGGGCTCAAATAATCAACCTTACACCACCAAGGTCTTCAATCCGGTATGGAAATTTGCCGGTGGGTGAGCCGATAAACATAAAATTGATGGGTATATCCCATTCTTTCGAAAGCTTTTTAATAACCTCCGGACTAAAATTTCCTTTCCTAACAATGAATTCGATATCAATATCGGGATACTCCCGATCGAGAAAACTGATTTCCTTTTCCATATCCTGTGGTAAATCTTCACCTCTTTTAAGAAAGGTCACAATTTTTACTTTTTTTGTATGCTCATTCTTAGTTACATAAAGCATTACTTTATTAAGTGTTGCAATATTTTCACCCTTTGTAAAAAATACAAATTCTTGCTTATTGATATTTTCAATAGTCTGCAAGATTAGTTTATTGGTTCTGAAAACACCCCGCTGAATCGGTTTGAAACTAGCTTGAATAACCCGGAGAAGAATTTTTAAAATGATGGTTCTATTGAGCATAATAGCCATCAAAATCATCATAGGGATAAAATAATTAAGGAAAACAGACAGATTGCTGGGCATATTATCTTTAGGTGGCATCAGGATATTGCCATATAGAGCAATTAAAACAGCACAAATAGCAATTATTATAGCAGGCCAGGAAGCCATAACAGGTCTTGGAAGTTTAGCTCTTCGAACTTTTAACAAAATATTACCAATTGCAAACAAAGCCATTACCGACAGGAATGAAATGGTATAAACACCGGCCAATAATTTCACATTACCTTTGGTAATAAGCAAAACACTGATACCCAACAACAAGAAAGTAATAATAATACGATAGGACGAGCCTTTATTATTCTTCTTTAGAAAAAACTGTGGTAAAATCCGGTCGAGTGCCATCCTTTCGAGCAAACCGGTTACCCCCACAAAGCTGGTTAATACGGCACCACTCAAAACCAATACAGCATCTACCGCAATCAATCCGGCTATCCATGCTCCCCCTGCCGCATTGCCCATTTCAACCAATAATGTATTTTGATAACTATCGGATTGTAAAACCGGAACGGCAAAAATAGCTAAAGCAAAAAGAGCCATCAATGGATTGATAACCGAAACGATAGACCACATATTTTTTAGTGTTTTCGGAAAAATGCCTTTTTCTTGTTCTTCAACAAAATTGGCCGAACTTTCGAAGCCTGAAACCCCCAGCATAGAAGCGGCAAAACCAAAAAAAATAGCTCCTATTATAGTCCCTTCCCGCAAAGGTATATGCTGATTATCAATAAATTGCCACAAACCATGCTGAGCAAGATAAAAGATAATAAAAGCGGTAAGAATCAGTAATGAAGATAAATGAAAAATAAAAATAGCAACTGCCACCCGTGCCGATTCGGTAATACCTGCAATGGCAAGTGTGGCAAAAAGACAAAGTAAAGCAACGGTAGCCAGGATAACCGGTAAACCCGGAATAAGATGATGTAAATAATGCATCGCTTCGTTACCCGAGATTACGGCTGTAGCCATATAAGATAAGATGGTGAGCGTGGCAGCAAAAGAAGCCAATGATTTGCTGGTAGTGTTCAATAAAGCATTATAAGCACCTCCATTCATGGGTATGGCACCTACTACTTCTGCATAAATCTTGCGGTAAAGAAAAAGCACAAATGCAACAATCAGCAGGGTTATCCAGGCATATTGACCGGCAAAGTAAATGGATAATGCCGATACATATAGTACCGAAGAGCTGATATCGTTTCCGCAAATTGCGGTTGACGATAATTCATTGAGTTTTTTATGTTTTATTACATTCATTTTTTGCCTTTCAATGGGTAATAAAGAGCATCAACGCTAAAACTATTCGCCTGCAAATTAACACAAGATTTTAAAACTACAATTTTCATCAAGCTAAAGATTCATGAGAAGTATTGTCAAGAGCAAGCAATATTTCATTATACAAACACTTTGATTATAATAAAATGACATAAATCAAACATTACTTCACTATTTTTTATTTATATTTAGATAAATCATTGACTTAAGCACTATATAACATTTACCTTTATCGGAATGATATGAAGTTTTATAGATTCACATCAGCCTTTAGTCTTGCACTAACATTGTGTATATCTTCTGCAATCAATGCTCAAACATATACAACACTAGATACCAATAACATCAAAGCCGGTTTTAATGCAGGTGGGGACTTATTTTGGGATTTAACTCAAGGTGTATTCGAGGTTCCTAAAGGAGGAGGTGTCAATTCAATCTTTGCCGGGAATATATGGGTTGGTGGTTTAGACGACACGAATCAGTTGCATTTTGCCGGTAATTTATACAGAATGAATGGATTAAGAGATTTTTGGCCCGGACCTGTTGCCCAAACCTATAATCAGGCTTATGATCAACAATACAAAAGGCTTTGGAGAATATCGAAAGACAGCATTCTCTATCACATTTCAAATTATATCAAGATCGGCTATGTTATGCCTAAATCAATAGCTGATTGGCCGGCTTCAAACAACCCTGCTTGGGGAATTGATTCCATTCAAGCACCTTTCGTTGATGTAAATGGCAATCATTTTTATGATCCGGAAAATGGTGATTATCCCGATATAAAAGGCGATAAAGCCGTTTATTTTATTTTTAATGATGATAGAAATCCGCATACAAATTCAAAGGGACAAAAATTAGGTATTGAAATTCAGGCTATGGCATATGCCTATAAGAATACCGCAAATAAAGCACTAAACAATACGATTTTTATAAACTATAAAATCAATAACCGCTCAGCCATGAGTTATCACGATCTTTATATTGGCATGTGGTTGGATTTTGATTTGGGATACCGTTTTGATGATTATCTTGGTTGCGATACAATGCTAAACGCTTTTTATGCATACAATAGTAGCAATAATGATCAACAATATGGACAAGCACCACCTGCTGTAGCATGCACTTTTTTAAATGCGAAAATGAGTGCTTTTACATACATGAGCATAAACGTATTTAATATGTTTACACACTTAGACTCAACTTGCTACTATTTCATGCAAGCAATGTTGAACGATACTACACACGTCACTTATGGTGCTTCGGGTTGGGGTGGCAATATCAATACAAATTTTATGTACCCCGGAGATGTTCATGACAG
>JAJRWN010000075.1 GCA_024276745.1 Bacteroidota bacterium | reverse complement strand
TAGAAATACAACTACGGCTATGGCAGTCCAAATACTCCAATTCACCGGCTGCACGCTAACCAATGCCAAATGATTTATGAAATATCGAGGTATTTCACCTTCCGGGATACTTTCCAAAATTGTTTATGTTTATTTTTTACAATATGCCTTAAAAAGGTAAATCCCCGGGGTCATCGTTTTGCACAGGCGATTTGGGTTCGGTGCTTTGGGCAACTTTGACTTGTTCTTGTTGTTCTTCCCGTTTACCCAACATTTTAAAATTGTCAACCAATATTTCGGTAATATATTTTTTATTACCGTCTTTATCGTCCCACGAACGGGAGCGCAAGCGGCCCTCTACATATATCAGACTTCCTTTTCGAAGATAGCTTTCGGCAATTTCTGCCTGTCTTCTCCAAAGCACCAGATTATGCCATTCGGTATGTGTTTTCTTTTCTCCCGATTTGTCTTTAAAAGTTTCATCGGTGGCTAAACTAAAATTAGCAACCTTTACTCCACTCTCAATTTGGCGAATTTCAGGGTCTTTTCCTAAACGACCGATAAGAATAACTTTGTTAAGCATTTTTAAATATGTTTTTATATGATTTAATTCAATAAATGTAATGTTTTTTCACTTAAAAAGGAATGTATTATTCCGGGAAAAGCAAAATTAAGTATTGATTTTGAATCCACCGGCTGCCATGCTCTTGCTATTTGATTATTTGATTTAATCATATAGAAAACCGCATTTATATTTTGATGTGTCAGTTGTTGTTTGTATATCCGGCTTTGCTTTATCAATTCAAATTGTTGTACCGGTAAACATTCATTTATAAGTTTATGTGCCAGTATTGATTTAAAGGATTTGAGCTCAGTTGTTTCAATCATCGGAAATTCCCATAAATTTTTCCAAATATCTTGTTCGGTTCGTTTTCTGATAAAGGTTTTTCCTTCATTGATAATAATCAGATAATGAAAAAAACGATTTCTTTTTTTTATTCTTTTTCTTGGTGGTGGTAAATGATTGACGGTATTACTACGGTAGGCTTGACAGTGTTTTTCCAAAATGCACGATTTACAGTTCGGATTTTTTGCTAAACATACATCAGCACCAAAATCCATAATGGCTTGGTTATAAGCTGCCGCTTGTTGCCGGTCAATCAGTTGATTGGCCAATGCTGTAAAAAGTTGTTTGTTTTTGCTGTTGTCTATAAGCTTATTAATAGCAAAATATCGTGATAATATGCGATGAACATTGCCATCGACCACTGCAGATGGTATTCCATAGGCAAACGATGCAATAGCTGAAGCGGTATAGGGCCCTATACCGGGAAGACGTATCAATTCTTTGTATGATGCCGGTAAATGCCCGTCAAAATGTTTTACAATCAGTTTGGCACTGGCATGCAAATGTCTTGCTCTGGAATAATATCCTAATCCTTCCCATTGTTTCATTACTTCATCCATTGAGGCATTGGCCAGAACATACACATCAGGAAAGCGTTTTAAAAACTTTTGATAGTATGGCATCCCCTGTGCTACTCTGGTTTGTTGAAGCATGATTTCTGATAGCCAAATTTTATAAGGGTCTTTTTCACCTTTCCAGGGCATGGGGCGAAAATGTTCAGAGTGCCATTGAAGTATTTGACGGGTAAAATATGTTTTGATTGATGACATACCGACCAGCAGATTATTGCTTTATGATTTTCTCGGTGGCGAGAATTGCATCTTGGGTGCTGATTTGCAGAATATAGGTACCTGTGGCCAATGGACTGGCCGAAAAAGTAAATTGATTTTTCCCCTGTTGGGTATAAGTACTTAATAGTTGTTTTACCAAACTGCCTTTTAAATCATAAATGGAAAAAGTAACCATATCGGGCGATGCCAATGTAAAAGTAAAGGTAAGCATATCCCGGAATGGATTAGGAAAAGCATGTACACCGGCTTCTGTAGGGGGAATATGATGGTGAAGAGAATCAGGGCTTGTGAGTTCTGCAATCCAGGTACTGTTTATATACCGGGGAAACTGAGTACGGCTTCTTCCATAAGAACCGCTCATCCAAACCGTACCGGGTTCATTATATTTTCTTTGCGAACCTGAATAATCACCCCAACGTTCGTAGGCTCCCGACACCAGATTTACGTAATCGCTTCCCTCATGAATGATTAACAAATCGGAATAGCTTTTGTCATTATCGAAAAAAATAGCTCCACAACTTGGATTTAAATTGGGCGATGTGAGGTTGAAAGTCAATATAGCTTCCTGGTCTAAGGAATCTTTTCCGGTATAACTGATATTGGGATAACCCAAATCGGCAGCCGTATCGCCTATAATTTGTGCGGTAAATTCAGGATTGGTATCAAAGGGATGCTTGATAAATCCATGATAAATACCGGCAAAACCAGTGGCAGGATTTAGGGTGCAGGCCACATATTGCACTTGTCCGTTTTCGTAAAAACCTGCCAAAATTCTTGAGTCGTTGGTATCGAATTCATGGCCTTTGGGCTGCCTGGCTTGTGGCGGTAAACTATAAGGTACATCAGTCTTTCCCGTAATAATATCTAAACTGGCCTGATTGACCGGTCCTGTTACCCTGAATAAAAATATACTGTCGTTGAATAAGGTATCCAGATTCCGGTTTGAAATCAACAGCATGCTGTCGCTAGAAGGACCTGTTCCTTTATTGATTGGAGTTATATTGAAAAATTCTTTTCCTGATCCTGAGGTCATGCCTGAGAAATATTCGCTGTTTAAAGTATTGCCGGCATAACCGCTGTTTTTATCAATTTGCCAGAAAGTAGATTCTACAAATCCGCTGTTATTGGTCGATCCGTTGGTGAAAGTATTGACTCCAATAAACAAACTACCGGAAGATATACCCATACTCGGGTAATCAGACCAGGTGCCGTTGTTCAGTGGGTTGCCGGGAACAGCATAAAAATTCCATAAACCGCTAGGATCATTGCTTTGGCTAAAAGCCAAAACTATATAGCTTGTAGAATCTAGATAACCATTTAAAAATGCCAGAATAAAACGATCGGATACGGGATCATAAATGGTCTTTGGGTCGTATTTAACACCTGATAAATGTAAAGTATCGGCAAAGGCCGCAAAAGAAAGTTTGCTTAATATCGAGTCGGTTTTTATATCATAAATCCAAATAGTTGAATTAATGACTGAAATCAGTTTCCCCTGATTCGAAATGGATAAATGATTGTCGTTTGGAACATTGCCATTGAAACTGTTGCCTTTAAAATTTTGACCCAATACCGGAATATTTACCTGTTCACCGGGATAATGAATACCGGGTAATTCAAATATCTTAAAGTTGATTTTTCTTTCCAATTTTCGTCTTATTAAATCGCTTCGATACGAGCGGCCAAGCGGTGAAGGCATTTCCAGATTTTGTACTGTTGGCATCCAATCTTCTTTAATATCGCTGAATCGAATACTGGCCTGTTTTTCTATGCTAATTGATTGATGCTGATAAGTAAAATCCTGTGCAGGTAATGAAGAACATGCAATAAGTATAAAACAAGCAGCCAGGCAACGAAAAATGTATGGGAAGATTATCATAAATTGAAATAATAAAATTAGGATAATTTGGCAGCAGTGAGCATTGCAAAAATAGAAATTGGATAACAGAACTTAAGCTATAATCTTCTATTATCTTATAAATCAATTAAAAAGAGCAAGAAACTTGGTGAAAAGTTTTCAGCTTTAAAAATAAATCATCAAATTTGCCCTGCTTTGTTCCAAAAATTATTTGAAATATCCATAACACTAAATTACTAACCATTTAAATAAATTAAATACTCATGAGAAAAGCAGATTTAATTGCTGAAATTGCAGAGAAAACAGGTGTTCCTAAAGTTGATGTATTAGTAACCCTTGAGGCATTTTTTAAGGAAGTAAAGGAATCATTAGAAGGCGGAGAAAACGTTTATGTAAGAGGTTTTGGCAGTTTTATTGTAAAGAAAAGAGCTAAGAAAATTGGTAGAAATATTAAGAAAAATATCGCCATTGAAATACCTGCACATTATATTCCGGCATTTAAACCTGCCAAAGTGTTTGTTGAGAGTGTAAAGAAAAATGGTATTCCTAAATAAATTTGTGAAAAGCAAATCAAGTATCATTTCCCTTACCGGGTTACTATTAATTGTTTCACTATTTAGCTTGCGTTCCATTCCGGAGCAGCAGAGTGCTATATCGCGCTTGCACGACAAAAGTTTTGAAAAATTAAGTACTCAAGACCAAGTTGAAATCAGCAAAATTGAATCGTTAAACAGCGTAGAAAGTCTTGAGCAATTGAGCAAAAAATGGCTTGCAGCAGATAATCCCTTGATGGCGGCATACGAAGCATTTAAGCTCAGTAATAAAACCGGCAATACAAATGACTGGCTAAACAGTGGAAAAATTGCCCTGGAATCAGTTAATTATATTCAAATAAGCGGAAACGAAGAATCATTAAGAAATTATTTTCTTGATCTTGCATCAAAATCATATGATGCCGTATTGAGTAAAGATTCGGAAAATACTGAAGCCATGATAGGCATAGCCAGTTGTATGGTGAACGGAGGTGGACCGCCAATGAAGGGTATTCAAATACTTTTATCCATTGTAGCACAAGATTCTGCAAATATCGATGTACTTTTGCAACTTGGTGAGTTTGCCATACAATCCGGTCAGTTTGATAAAGCTGTTGAGCGACTGCAAGGGGTTTTGGAAATTGACCCAATGAATGCGGTAGCATTGGTTAATATGGGTAAAGCATTGAACGCACTGGGAAAAACAGAAGAAGCTCAATCCTATATGAAGCAAGCTTTAGCCTTGGAAACAAGAAATTACCGTAGAAATGAAATATTAAATTACTTAGATTAATATAAAAAAGACAGATCAAAATGCCTTGTGGTAAAAAAAGAAAAAGACATAAGATAGCCGTTCACAAGCGAAGAAAACGCTTGCGCAAGAATAGACATAAGAAGAAGAATAAGTAAATCTTTTGTCTATTCTGTTAATTACATTTCTGCTGCTCTATTTTTTTTAGGAATGGTGTATAATATTAAAATACACCCATAAGAGCAATTCTATTGTGGAAAGAGAACTGATTATTCGATCTACTCCCAGCGGTGTTGAAATTGCACTGCTGGAAGATAGCAAACTTGTAGAATTACATCAAGAATCTGAAGATAGTAATTTTCAGGTAGGTGATATATATCTGGGACGTGTCAAGCGAATCAATCCCGGATTGAATGCCGCATTTGTAGATGTAGGTTATAAACGCGATGCGTTTTTGCATTATACCGATTTGAGCCCAAATATCAAATCGATTATCAAATTCACTCAATACGGGTTGCGTGGAAACACGCAATATGCCAGGCTTGATAAATTCCCCTTTGAACCAAAAATTGTTAAAACCGGCAGAATTAACAATGCCATCAATAAGAAAAATCCGGTATTGGTTCAAATACTGAAAGAACCTATTTCAACCAAAGGTCCGCGACTGACTTGCGAAATTACACTTGCCGGACGCTATATTGTATTGGTGCCTTTCGGACAGGGGGTTGGAATATCACGAAAAATTGCATCAAGCGAAGAGAGAAAACGATTGGTGAGATTGATGGAAAGTATTAAACCCGGAAATTTTGGGGTTGTCATCCGCACCATTGCTAAAGGAAAAAAAGTTGCCGAACTTCATGAAGATTTAAATAATCTGGTTCAGAAATGGGAAAAAATCAGTAAAATTTTAAAAGGTAAAACACCCCCTAAAAAAATTATTGGCGAACTGGATAAAACCAGCACCTTACTACGCGATTTGTTAAATGAGTCATTCAGTAAAATTGTGGTCAATGACCAAGCACTACAAAACGATATAAAAAATTATGTAGCAAAAATTGCTCCGGGCAAAGAAAATATTGTATCGATTTACAAAGGACGAAATCCTATCTTCGATTCTTTTGGTATTACCAAACAAGTCAAATCTTTATTCGGAAAAACGGTAACCACCGATAGCGGTGCTTATTTGGTTATTGAGCATACCGAAGCCATGCACGTGATTGATGTAAACAGTGGGCAAAGAACCGATAATAATGCTGATCAGGAAACCAATGCTTTTAATGTAAATGTAGAATCGGCCGAAGAAATTGCACGTCAGCTTCGTTTGCGTGATTTGGGCGGTATTATTATTATCGATTTTATCGATATGAAAAATCCGGCCAATAAGAAAAAGCTGATTGAGATTATGCGAAAAGCTATGGCACTCGATAGGGCAAAACATACGATTCTTAATCTCAGTAAGTTTGGTTTAATGCAAATTACCCGGCAAAGAGTTCGTCCCGAATTGAATATTGTAACTTCGGAAGTATGCCCAACTTGTGGCGGATCGGGCAAAATTGGTCCGGCCATTGTCATCCTGGATGAAATAGAAAGAAAGCTTGAATACTTATTTAAAAAACAAAATCATGCTTCTTTAAAACTCTATGTTCATGCGTTCCTTTATGCCTACCTGAAAGACGGTATCCTCACAAAACAATTGCACTGGTGGTGGAAATACCGGAAATGGGTTAAACTTTATAAAAGTGATGATTTTAACTTGGTTGAATATCATTTTTTTGATAAGAATGATGAAGAAATCAATATTAATTAATCAATCGTTTTCGCTAAATCTGAACGATACATAATGTATCAACCGGCCATTTTTTAGGTGCATCTTCTCATAATAAGTCTGAATAGCTAAAATATCAGGTATCATGCTTAATGCATATATATCATCAATCTGCTGCACAATTTGAGCATTTGTTTCCTTAATGCTTTCGAGGGTAAAGCGGTACAATAAATCCGAATCGGTTTTCAAATGAATGATTCCTCCGGGTTTTAATACTTTCCGGTAACGGTTTAAAAATGGAATACTGCTTAATCGTTTTCTGACTTTCGACCGGGCAGGATAAGGATCGGGAAAAGTAATCCAGATTGCATCAATTTCATTAACATCAAAAAGTTGATCTAAAAAATCTATTTGTGAACGGATAAAACATACATTATTCATCGAATCCTCTAATGCTGTTTTGGCTCCTCGCCAGATTCGTGCACCTTTTATATCTATCCCAATAAAATTAATATCCTTAAAAAGCCGGCCCAAACCAATAGCATAATCCCCTTTGCCACAAGCCAGTTCAAGAACAAGAGGATGGCTATTCTTAAAATATTTATCAGCCCATTTGCCCCTGTAATTTACTTGTTTTTTCTTCGCATTTTCAAGTATTACCTGATTGCTGTTTCGGTTTTGAAATACATTTGGAAATGTATCAAGTTCAGCAATTTTTTGCAATTTTCCTTTTCCCATGCTGCAAAAATTAAGTGGTCACCAGTGTGTCAATTAAAGCCATCAAAATGTTTTTTCTTATTCCTGTTTATCAAATCGCAAGATAACAGATTCTACACTTTTTGGAGATCCTACAACGGTAACAATATCACCTTTTCTGAGCCGGGTAAATCCATGCGAAATCAAGGTGCTTCCTTTTCTTTTTACCGACAATACCAATATATCGGTGGGGAATCGAATATTGCGTAAGGCCATACCGTGCAAATCGCGGTTTCTCAGTTCAATATCAACCGTATCTTGCGTAGGATCCATGCCCATTAACAAAGATGTGGCATTAGGCGATCTTACAAAATGATCAAGCAAGCTAACCATACTCGTTGCCGGATCCACAATTTTTGCATCTAATCGGTAAAATTGATCAAAATTTTCACGGTGATTCAATCTGACAACCAGGTTCTTTGTACCGTAATTTTCGTAAGCGATTTCACAAATCCTATAATTATCATCATCCGATAGCAAAGTAATTATAGCACCGGCTTCACCAATATTTATGCTTTCAAAAGCTTTAGTGCTTAAGTCATCTAGTAAGAAAACAGTAATTTTTTCTGGTTGTTCAAAGTCTTTTTCCAGAGTGGCTATACCTACTTTCCATCCGTGGGATTGTAATTGCTGTGCCAATGCAATCGACTGATTGTCTAAACCAAAAATTACAGCACTTCTATTCATAGTTTTTGAACTGTTTGCTGCTTTTTGATGACCTTCCTTTGTCTTTATCAATGCCCATTTGAAAAGCGGAGGTCCTAAAAACTGATTGATTACAATAACAGCAATAACAAGTGTCATAAAAAATTCGCCCCAATCCGGAAATTCGGCAGCTACTACGGTTGCCAATCCCAAACCTACTCCTGCCTGTGTCACATAAGGCATCCAGCCTAATATTCTGAAAGATTTTACATCTCCGGCAATGCCTCCTCCACTCAGTGATCCTATAATCATGGTAATTAACCTTAGAAGAAAAAGAATCAAAGCAATTTCCCATACCTCTGCCAGTACCTGCAAAGAAAGACTCAAACCGGTTAGGGTGAAGAAAGCCGCATAAATCCAGGGACCGGTTTCTTTTAAAATAGTTGAAAATTCAAATCGTGAACTGGTATAATTCGATACAATAAAGCTACCGATTATGCAAATGAGAAGGGGTTCTATCAGTATCTCGGTGCTCAAATAGTTTCCCGACCAGATACGCAGTAAATGAGAAATAATATATACCATGTAGGCCGCTATCAGTATTAATATCGTTTTGTAGCGGTGTTCCAGATTACGGCTTAGTATGAAAGCAAGTAATTTGCCCAACAAATAACCCAATAAAAAAGAGATAGCTAATTCGGCAAGCAAGATAATTAAAAATTGCAGATTTATGCTGGCTCCTTCCGTTAATGCCAGTGCAATGGCCAAATTAATGGTGAAAAGAATAATCACCAATACATCTTTGATAATGGTAACCCCAATAGCCGTTTGAGTAAATGGTCCTTTGGCTCTTAATTCGTTGATAACCGCTATAGCTGATGAAGGTGAGCTGGCAATAAATATAGTAGCCATCAATATGGCAATGGCCCAATGGGTATTATTGCCTAAATCTTTTATTTCAGGAATATGTGGTGATAATTCGAAAACAACAAAACTACTGAGCACGAAAATAAAAAATAACTGTCCTGCTGTATTCCAGCTTATACTACTAATCCGGCTTCTTATGTCTTTGATAAATAATTCGCTTCCTGCTGCTAAAGCAATAAAGGCCAAAGCAATTTCATTGACAAAATTTAAGTGAATGTGTACACCATGAGGTAATAAATTCAGCATTGATGAACCGGCTATAAGGCCAACAATAAGTAAACCGGTAATAAACGGTAGTTTGAAACGCTGCAATAAAACGGCAATCCGGTAAGAAGCAATGGTGATTAGAATAAATCCTGCTAAATAAACCAGTGTTTGCAAGGTCAAAGGTTGAGCAAAAATGCGCTGGGCCGATATCATGAGTAAGTGGGGCATACATTGACATTTTAGCTAAAGATAGAAAAATTACTATTGTTTTGAAGCGATGAAATTAATAAGCAACTTAGTTTCAATTCCATTCGGGACCAATGAATATTAACCGGTCTCCATCGGCATATCGGGTGCTTCCATCGGCTGCAATAATTTTACAAATACCTGCTGCAGATATTAAAAACAGTGGAATTACAGCAGAATATATCCCGGATATAATCTTTTTATATTCGTTTATATTCTTTAATTGATATGATTTTATTACAGGATATTTACGAATGCTGTTGGTGAGTTGATAAAAATCTGTTTGCCGGTTAAATAAAATATGTTCGTCACGGACCAAATCATTAGAATTTATTTCAGAACGGCTTATCAAACGTTTGTTGATTTTACATTGTAGTTCTTTTTTCATTTTACGGCAGGCAAAAATATTGAGTTCATTGTTTGATGTTATGGCCATAAAGCTGCCAATTTCATATATCTCCAATTCTTCGGCAATGGCATCGGATAATATATTAGCATCCAAAATTTTTAATCCCATTTCTTCAGCTTTTTGAATATGCAAATGAGCATTATCTACCAGGATTATATCTATTCCGGAGTTTTGAACATACAAAGCAATCTTTCTTGCCGCTTCATCAGCACCCAATAGCAGTATTCCATGCGGGTGATCTTGAATAAGACCAAGCCATTTACCGATGGGTCTGGCACTCAATCCTTGCAATACAACAGTACCAAGGATGATAAAAAAAGTAAGTGGTACCAACATGGCTATATCATGCATCTGGCCGGAAGGCAGATGTTCTAAATCTGATAAGTTAAGTGAAATAATAGATGCAACGGCAGCGGCTACAATTCCACGTGGTCCTATCCAGGACACAAATAGTTTTTCGCGCCACGTTAATCCCGATCGGTGGGCACTGATCCATACATTTAAAGGCCTGATAATTAAAATAACCGCAAAAAAGATTAGCAAACTATTGCTGTTTAATAATTTGAGCTGTTCTATATCGATTTCTGCCGACAGGATAATGAATAATACAGATATTAATAATAGCGTCATACTCTCTTTAAAATTGAGTATGTTTGTTATGGCTTCCAGTTTAAGATTTGCCAAAATGATACCCATCAGGGTGGTGGCCAGCAGTCCGGATTCAGGACTTATCAATTCTGCAATCACAAAAGCCAGCATCACAAAAGCCAGTGCCAAAACATTACTTAAATATTCCGGCACCCATTTCCTTTTGTATACCAAATAAAATATCCAGGCTGTTCCTCCACCGGCAATTATTCCGGAAATTAATACTTTTCCGAAGGTTATCAGTGCGGTAAAACCAAAACCGGGTCCTGCTCCGGATTTAAAAAATTCAAACATTAATACCGCTATCAATGCACCGATAGGATCTATCAATATACTTTCCCATTTCAATACCGTAGCTACACTTTTATTGGCATGCACACTGCGCAATATCGGTCCTATAACGGTCGGTCCGGTTACAATAATTAATGAACCGAATATCAATGCAATACGGAAATCCATGCCCATCAGCAGCCATGCAGCCAGTGCTGTTCCAATCATCGTGATTAAAGGACCTATTAATATTAAATTCCGGACAGTACCAGCCACATGTCTTACTTCTTTGATTTTTAATGTAAGCCCTCCTTCAAAAAGAATAATACCTACCGATAAGGAGATGATATAGTGTAGGGTTTGCCCGGGAAGTAATATATCGGGATTGATAAATTTATAACCAAGAAAATAATCAAGGCTCAATACCGGCCCTGCTATCAGTCCGGTTAATATTAATGGAAGAATTGCCGGAATTTTTATTCTCCAGGCCAACCATTGAGCAAATATGCCTAATATCAATATGGCTGCGAGGCTATGCATAGGTTTTTATACTTTTTCCTAAAAATAAGAAATAGCAATTGCTTGTAGGCATCATTAAATAGCCGGATTTATTGCTTTTGCTCTTTGCATATATTCCCGGGCCTTGGCGGGTTGGCCTAAAAAATTATAGGTGGTGGCTATATTTTTTAATAAATTGACATTAACTGTCTGGCTCAGTTTTAATGCTTGCAATAAAAACGAAAGTGATTTCTCGTATTTCTTTTGAAATCCATATACCGTACCCAAATCAATCAATACATCCTGATTACCCGGATTGAGCATATTGGCATCCAAAAGGTATTTTTCTGCCTTTTGATATTCACCCGAATGCCCATAACAATCTCCTATCAAATAGTTGACCATGAAATTATCCGGATGAGCTTCATAGTATTTTTTTAACGGTATTATTGCTTGTTTATAATTTTTTATATCTCTGTATGTCATGCCTAAATTCAAATAAGCCAGATTATAATCGGGGAAATGTTTATTCATGTATCTGAATATGGCTATGGCCGAATCGTATAAACCTAAGGTTTTGTAAGCCTCTCCTAAATTATACCGGGCATCTTGATATTCCGGAAAAATAGTAATGGATTGTTTTAATTCTTCAATGGCTTCTTTGGCAAGTTCTTTTTTTTGGGCAGGTACCAAATTAATTTTTGCCTGATTATTCAATTCAGTTCCATAATTATAATGAGCCCTTGCACTATGGCTAAGTTGTTTAATATCTGCTTTATACAAACTGTAATTGTTTTTCCATACTTTATTGCGGTCAATGGTCTTAACGCTGTATCCTAATAATACAAGTAATATTATCATTGCTGCTATCGGTTCAAGTTTTATAATCGATTTTAAACTTA
>JAJRWN010000074.1 GCA_024276745.1 Bacteroidota bacterium | reverse complement strand
CCAAAGGCAATGGTTCGGTATGCTGCCCATGCGCCAAATGTAAGCGCTGACAAACTTATTGTTAATGCAATATACCACCATAGAGGTAGTTTGCGCTCCATGGGTGAAAGAACTTCGGAGGTAATTTGCCCGATGTTTTTGTTGCCTAATACTAAAGGACCTCTTATTGCTTTGTCATACATAGTGCAATAGATTTATTACTTGGTTTTAGGATAATGCTTTATCTTCTGTGTTTCTAACTTTGGTCAGGTAACCTACCGAGGGTAATGTATGAAGTTCTTCGAGTAAATGATAATTTCTTTCATTTTCAAATAACTTCGATACCTGACTTTCTTTATTATTTAAATCGCCAAAAACAATGGCCTTGGTGGGGCACGATTGCATACAGGCAGATTTTAATTCTCCATCAATGATATCTCTGTTTTCCATTTTTGCTTTCAGTTTGCTATCCTGTATGCGTTGAATACAAAATGAGCATTTTTCAACCACACCTCTCGACCGTACTACAGCATCAGGATTTAAGACCATTTTGCCCAGTTCGTTGTTCATATTATAGTCAAACTTATCGTTATCAACATATTCAAACCAATTAAACCTTCTCACTCTGTAAGGGCAATTATTAATGCAATATCTGGTGCCTATACACCGGTTATAGGCCATTTGGTTTATTCCTTCTTCATTATGCATGGTAGCAGCAACAGGACAAACATTTTCGCAAGGTGCATTATCGCACTGCTGACACATGACCGGTAGATGAACCACTTTGGGATTGTTGATATCGTCAGAATAGTAACGATCTATGCGTATCCAGTGCATAATCCTATCGTTTCTTACCAATTCTTTTCCGACTACGGCTACATTGTTCTCAGCCTGACATGCGATAACACAAGATCCGCAACCTATGCATGCATTCAAATCGATAGACATGCCCCAGTGAGGACCATTGAAAACTACTTCTGCATACAGGGTATGAAGCTCTTCTTTAATCTCTTCATGCAATTCGTTGCCTGCAATCGGATTCTTTGCATATTCCTGTATATTGGTTTCATGAATAATCGGACGTTGTTCAAGGGTATTATGTGTTTGAGCAAATGCAATGGCATCTTTTTCGCCTGTCGGTTCAATAGATACCCGTATTCCTGCATAAGATATATAGCCATTTGAGATGCGCGCAAGTTGATAGACATTGCTTCCTACGCCATTGCCTGCTTTGCCTGTTTTTTCATGTCCATACCCAAGAGCAATACTAAGCGATCCTTTAGCTTGTCCGGCTTGTATGATTGCCGGTGCTTCTATGCCGTTTACCGAAATGATATCACCGGTTTTTATACCGGCAGCTTTAGCATCGGCCGGTGATATGGCAAAATGATTACCCCAGCTTGATTTGCTGATAGGATCAGGTAATTCAAGCAACCAGGGATTATTCCCCTGGCGACCGTCACCCATCGAAATGCATTGATAAAGGTCAACTTCATAGTTGCCCTCTGTTTGTTCAGTTTCTGTATCATCAAATCCTAATTCTACTGCTGTAAATGCGATGTCAGCTTTATCTTTATTTTCTACTTCGAATACACCGCTTTGCAGGCTTTTAGTCCAAAAAGCATCAAAATCACTTTCCTGCTCTTGTAAGTTCATAACATGATCTTTCCAATAATTGCGCAGATAGCTATAGTGATCGGTATCAGAACCAATCCATTTCAACAGACATTCGTCAAAACTTCTCGTGTCAAATAATTTTTGGATGGCCGGTTGGGCTAGACTGTATTGATTTTTAAGTGCTTGGGCATCGCCCCACGATTCAAGGTAATGATTGGCAGCGCCAACATATTGGCACAGACTTGCTGTTTCATCCATCCTGTAGGCCAATGATGCGGTAAAATCTAATTGTTCTAAACCTTTGGTGAAGCTATCGGACAATGCAAAATCGTAGGCCGGATTGCAATCGTACATAATCAAACCCTGTACTTCTGCATTATTCATGCGTTCAATCAAATCTTTCATGGCTTGATCATCGCTTTGTGCAGTGAGCCATGGATTTTCTATATCAAGGGTGTTTCCATAATTTCCCAACAAATCATTAATTGCGTTGATGGTTAATTGTACTTCAATATCGTTGATACCTGAAAGTACAATTGAGTTGCCTTTGTTTGCTAATAATGCGTTAGCGTAAGGGGTCATATCAAGCGGTAAGTCGGTTTTCGATGCTCCCTTGAGTATTTGATAAAGTGAAAAAACGGCTTTTTTAATATCTGATGTTTTCAATGCAATTCTTTCATCAGCATTGCTGCCGCTGAGGCTCATACCACTTTCAAATTGTATGTGCTTAGACATAGCTGGATTTTCCGGTGTTACTCTGCGTGATTCAGCATATCGATACGCAAATGTTGCCGGTGAAAGCCAGGTGCCCAAAAAATCGGCTGCAAAGCTTAAAACATATTTGGCTTTATCGAAACGATAATCGGGAATTATTCTGCTTCCGAAATTTTTGTTATTGGCATCTAAGACAGCGGCATAAGAAACGGCATCATAAACAATCCATTCTGTTCCCGGATATTTATCCAGAAGTTCTTGAATCATTTGCAGGGTCGAAGGGCTGCAATTGGAGGCCGTGAGCAATACATTATTGGCATCTTCTTTAGCCAGTTGACCCATGACGGCTTTATCAATATCGTCCCATTTTGCTTTCTTGTTTTTGATAACCGGTGATTTCAATCGTGCATCATCATACAAATCGAGTACGCTTGCCTGCACTCTGGCCGTGCTTCCGCCATTGCTCAGTGTCGATTTGTCGTTGCCTTCTATTTTTATCGGACGACCTTCCCTGGTTTTTACCAAAACAGATGCATATTCAGTTCCTGAAAGCATTGTGGATGCATAGTAATTGGCTACTCCCGGTGTTACCTCTTCAGGTTTTATTAAATAGGGAATGGCTTTTTGAACAGGTGCTTTACAACTGGCTGCAAAGGCAGCAGCCGAAAGACTAAATCCACACATTTTTAAAAAATCTCTCCTTGTTGATTTAGCAGCTTGAAGCTCTTCACTGAGTAGGCCTAATTCGTTATGGCCGTTTTCCGTTGATGTCAGCTTATTCTGCGTATTAGATTTCTCTTTGTCTTCAACGCTATTCCAGTATTTTATCTCCATTACCGGTTGTTTTACTGTTGTTTGAATGATTTATCTTTCAATGATTAATAGTGACATGATTGACAATCCTCTCCTCCAATATCTTTCACCAAAACGGTATCGATATCTCCTGAAGATATTTTATCATGCAATATTTTATATGAATCATAAAACTTATTGTCAAAATTTACTTCATGGTTACGGTGGCAGTTTAAACACCATCCCATCGACAAGGTGTTTACTTGTTTGATTCTGTCCATTTTGGCTACATCACCATGACATTCGATACAATCTAATTTACCTACATTAACATGTTGTGCATGGTTGTAATATACATGGTCGGGCAGATTATGCACTTTTACCCATTCAATTGGTTTTTTATCTTTTACAGCAGCGCGAAGTTTATCCAGTTCGTAAGTTCCTGTATGTGTACCAGATTTAATTTTATTGTGGCAATTCATACATACATTGGCCGAAGGTATGCCTGCCGTTTGGCTGTATTCAACAGTGCTGTGACAATATTTACAATTGATTTGATTTTCACCTGCGTGTACTTTATGCGAGAATTTTATGGGTTGATCGGGAGAATATCCCTGAGACAAACCCACACTGGTTGCTGCACCAAATACTACATAAGATTCAAATACAATTCCAAGTAGAAATATCAGGGTGGGTATGGCACGTGGTTTAACGACTTTTGTGATCATGAGGTCTATTAGTGAAAGCAGTATAAGCACCAGAATAATCCAGGCTAGTTTTGATTTATTATCGCGTGGGCTTTCTGCCCATAAATCTTTTTTGCTTACATCATGGATATAGGCCGACAAGTAGAAAATTTCGCTGTTGGTCAATGGATGATCAAGCAGCAATTTTTTCATCTTTTCGGTTTGAGGATTACTTAATTCATCTTCAATATTGTTTCCACTACCAAATTTAAATTTGGCAATTATTTCAGAAGCAGATGGATTCCAGTTGAAAGTATCTGTGGGAATAATATTATGGCAAGAGATACAAGAAGCGGCTCCATACTCAAAAGCTGTTTTTCCTTTAAAGAGATGCTCGCCTTTTTTAATATCGGAAGAGGTAATTTCTGTAGGTCTCAGGTTGCGTTGAAATGCAATAACCTGATTTAGCTTTTCTTCCAGTTGATCAAGCCGTTCGCTCGAAACGCCTCCTCCCGAATTAGCATTTGATACATTGTTTTGAGTATTACCAGAATTTTGTGATTCATTTGTTGTTTGAGTGCTGCCATTATCATTCTGCTCTGTATTACCTGATTCAATATTTAGATTCTGATCGTCAGGAGCGGGTTTGCTGGTATCTATTTCGTTCGTAGCTTGTGGACTTTGGCTTGCGATATACGCGAGAATAGCCTGAATTTCGGCATCTGATAATGCAAAATCAGGCATTTTTTTCTTTTTAAATTCTTCAAAGAGAGCAACAGCATCCGGGTCACCGTTGGCAATCATCGTTTTTGACGACTTGATAAAAGAGAGCATCCATGAAGCCGGTCTTTTAGCATTTATGCCTTGAAGATCGGGGCCTAAATAAACACCGTCTCCAATTGAATGGCAATCCGAGCAATTGTCGTCCCATAATGTATACCCGTCTTGTGCAGATAAAGTCAGGCTTGCTGCATTGGCAAAAACCAGGCTTAATACAAACATCCAAATCAAGCGATATGATTCGGCAAAACAGTTCTTTAGCTTACCTTTAATCATTGTCAGAAATTTTTATAATGGTAATCATAACTTAGGAAAACAAAAAGCGAAACCGGATAACCGGTTTCGCTTTTATTCATATTTTATTCCTGAGTTTTGAAGGTTGCTTCCAGGTAGGTGATTACCTGCCATATTTGATCTTCATCGAGTTCTCCTTTAAAAGAAGTCATGTCGTTTCGACCATTTTCAATTTTCCAAAAGATTGAACCTTCGCTTTGTTTCCAAAATTCGGGTGAAGTAAAGTCGGCAGCAGGTGTTGTTAAATCGGCTGCGCCCACACCGGCACCATTTCCTAATTTACCATGGCATGAACGGCAGTTTCTCTTATAAACCATCATTCCTTCTTCTATGGCATCTTCGTCACCTGCCATTGGATTTACAACATCAGCAGTTTCGGCCGGAGCAACCCAAAGACTTGTATCAGGGCCTGCTAATGGAGCAACAATGATCTCGCTTGTTACTGTTGATTGATCATCGAGGTTCTTTGCTGTGTTATCAATTGATTTTGATGCAGTGCATGCTAGCGCTACTACTGCAATTGTGAAAAATGAAATGAGATATTTCATAATGCTGAGTTTATTGGTTAGTAAATTTTATATCATTTTATTTAAAATCAATCATTGTGCCAATGCGTTTAAAAACGCCATTTTCTTACGATATTAAATCCCAGTTGCATATTGCCCTGTGTAAAATCATTGGTATTGTAAGCAGTGTTTTGTTGAGATAATATGCCGCTAGCTGTATTGATAAATATTTGAAATACATGACCACCGGTGCCTAATTCAATACCAAGGCCTAAGTCCGGTTTTACATTGATAGCCAGGTTTTTGGTTATCGGCTGGTTGTATTCTACAATGATAGCTCCGGATGCACCATATTGATATCTGAGATCAACACCAATAGAAATATTGTCGTTTTTCATTAATGAATCTACCAGGTTATAGTGTGCCAATGAACCCGATACCTGAGCAGAAAAAGCTCTGCTGAATTTTCTTGCCAGCATAATGGTATGGAAATAGGATAAACGGTTGGCAAATGATTTGTAAATGGAATTGCTGGTGGTGTTTACCGCTACGTTTCCAAAATAAGTTAATGAAACCGGTATATGGTCCGATTTTGTTTGTTGTAATATCCGGTATTTCCATTCTACATCATATAATTTGTTGGCTTTAGTACCACCGATACCTACCATAAGTTTGGGGGTGAAGCCCCAGGCAAGTCCGATACGGATATTGGCAGGACCAAATATTCCATATAAATCCGAAATACCGTTGTTGATTTGTCCAAAACGGTGTTGAATGGTGAATTGTAAGGTATTTCCTGTGAGGGTTTCGATGGTTTGATTGTTCATTAATAATACTCCCTGAAAAGTATTCTTAACCGGTTTTTCCGGCTTTTTTTCTTGCCCGTAAGCAGTGGCGCTTATCAATAAGATTGATAAAATAATATTTGTTTTTATACTGAAAGTTTTCATAGTAATGTTCCTTTTTTATTACTCAACTTGATGTGTTTGTTGCGATCTAATTATTCTTAGCTCCTTGTTCAATCCATCTCAATATAGTTCCAATTTGAGTTTGAGTAAGACTACCTCCGGGAGGCATTTGCCCGGTACTGATTTTGATATATAAAATACTGTTGGCAGGTGTAGTGGTGTTTACCAAATTCAAACCTGTCAAAGAGGCATAAGCATGAGATGCCGTTAAATCCGGAACCTGGGCTCCTGTAGTATGGCAGCCAATGCAATTAGCAGTAAAAATTGGGGTAACATCGGTCGAAAAACTTACATCTGCAGGAATCGGGTCGGGCACGATGTGCAGATACTGGCATCCGCTCAATAGCACGATGGCAGCTGCAATGATTATTAACTTATTCATACTGTTTGTGGTTAGGTTGAAGCAAAATTATAAGAACAATATGGGTACAAGAATGACTTTAATCACCATTGATAAAATAAAATTAAAAAGTTTAGAACTCAATAAAAAGCCTCGCAATTTGCGAGGCTTTTTGTGGTTTTGTTAATCCCGGGTTTAGTCAGGATATTTTGTTTGATTTTGTAATGCTTTGAACAAATCTTTAACATCACTTACGGTTGCTGTAGGTACGCCTACCATGGCTGAACCTAAGTTTCCAAATTTAATTTTGTGTTGTAATTCATAAGGTTTGTTTCTGCCAAAGAAACCAACGGTTAATGTATCTCCATCATCAACAATGAGAATACCTTTACCGTCAGCACCATGACAAGTAGCACAATTGGCAGTAAAGAATGCATCACCTGCTGTTGCACTACCATCTAAACCGATATTGGTAAAGGTATGGGTACCGGTAGGATAGGTTCCTGTAGTTACCAAATCATAAAGTTGTGTAACATCATATCTTTCTTCCAGGAGGAATTTAATAATATCCCATGTTTCGGCTTCGGTAAGAATATTACCAAAGGCAGGCATAATATTACCTGATCCGGTTGTTCCGTCTTGTGTGAGTGTAGGATCAACAGCACGACCGGTTGTGTTGTAAATATGATCAAAGAATTCTTCTTTCGGATCATTTACAATTGGTTCAAAAAGGCTTGGTCCAACTGAAGGACGTCCTACTTGAGGTGCACGGTTATTATAGGCACCTTCATTACCCATTTGATCCCAACCATGGCATTGTTTACAACGATAAAAATCACCATAATCAGAGATATCTGCAGCATTAATTCCTGTTGGTGCTGTCCAACCGGTTTCTGTTGCCCAGAATTTGTCATACAATTTACCACCCATTATACCGTCTGCATCTGCATAGGCTTGGTCGGCTTGTGAAATACAGGATCCGTCATCAACTTTGGCTGTTGCATCATAGTTGACAGCTGTTGGATCTGTACATCCTGCTTTCTTTTTACAGCCATTCACACCTATTGTGATCATGCCTGCAAATAGTAGGATTGTTGCTGTTTTTAAAGTTTCTGTAACTCTCATGGCTACTAAATTTAGGTTTTAATGAAAAAAATTAGTTTAACAAGTTTTAACGATGTAAAAGTAGTCGAGGCTTTAAGGCCTTAACGGTGACAAATGTCAATGTATCGGTTGATTTTTATCAAAACTAAAATATCTTATAATTTAGTTAAACAGAGCTATTAATCTGTAAATAGGTTGCAAGCAGATTGTTTTTTTCTTATCATTTGTTTTTTTCTTGAAAATAGCGGTAGTTTACCATAAAATAAATCATAATGAGTTTAGCCTATACTGTTTTGAAATATCAAATAAATCGATGCCGGAATGGCTTTTTGTTTATTATGGATTAGTGATGCTGAAAAAAATAGCCCTGAATCAGGAAAATTTCTTTTAGATCTGTTTGAGGAAAATTGATATTCTTTGTTTTGAATTTATTCATTAGCTTTATAGCAGAATCTAAAAAAAACTGTCATTATGAAATCAATTTTACGTTTTACTTTTCTTGTAGGCATACTGATAAATGTTCAAATAGCCGGAGCCCAGCTTAGTGGTACCTATACCATTGGAGGCGTTTCGCCTGATTATCTTACTTTTAGTGATGCAATCAACGCTATGGTTACTCAAGGACTCAATGGCGGAGTTGTATTCAATGTGAGGGCAGGTACTTATTCTGAGCAATTGACTATTCCTGAAATTGGTGGAGTAAATTCGTTGGATTCTATCATATTCCAATCTGAAACAGGTGTACAATCATCCGTAACCTTAAGATATGCGCCTTCTTCGGCTGTCGATAATTGGGTAGTAAAACTTGATGGTACCGATTGGATTACCTTTAAAGACATGACGATTAAATCTTATGGAGGTTTTGATTTCGGAACCGTTTTGATAATTGGCAACGAATCGTGGCACGTAAACTTTCAGAATTGCCTGATTAACGGAAAAACAGGCAATTTGACTAATTATACGGATAAAAATATGGTTGACGGTATGGATGGTTTGGTTGACTCATTTATAACTTTTAATCATTGCGATTTTGTGGATGGGAAATATGCGATCAGATACAAACATGCGGTAAATCTACATATTGTAGGCTGTACTTTCACCAATACAGATAATGCCTCTGTTGATATTTATCTTTCAAATAATGAAGCTTTGCTCTTTGCCGGTAATGTTGAAACAAGCGGGGGCCCCAATATTTATTATAGCTATGGCTCTAACGATAATATAATTGCCAATAATTTTATAATAGGCAAAATGGATATATCTTATTCTGGCGGTTCTATGGGTCATGAAACCATTATTGTCAATAATATGGTGTTGGGCTATATCAATTTAAGATCTGATCGTTGGGTGACGCTTTATAATAATTCGGTGTATAATGCTGGAGGAATCCCATTAATTATCAATACTTTTTCAAATCAGGGCAATTCATCCAATCTAAAAATTGCCAATAATATTTTGGTTGCAGGTACTGATGTTGCACTTGATTTGGAAGATTTAATTTATCTCGATTATCTTGATTATAATTGGTATTATTCGGATGGGCCGGATTTACTGAAATTAAATGGTTTTGGATATGCTGATTTGGATACCTGGCGCATTTCTACCAGTAAGTCAGCTAATGCCATTAATGAACCGGTACATTTTTTAAGCAATACCGATTTGCATATTTGTCGCGATCAAACTTTATATACAGGTGATGTATTATTTCCTATTCCTTTTGATTTTGACAAAGATCCAAGAAATGTACTTGGCTCTGCCAGAGGTGCAGATGAGTATAATCCATGGAGTATAAATCCAGCTTCTGATTCAGTCTGTTCCGGACAGTCACTTACGATTAAT
>JAJRWN010000073.1 GCA_024276745.1 Bacteroidota bacterium | reverse complement strand
GCGCAGCAAAACACGCAGCCTTGTGGTTATTGTGGCTGTAGCACTCGGTTTATGGGCAGGCGCTTTTATGATGGCTTTCTCCTGGGGCATGAGTGAACAACGAATCAGGACTTTGATTGCCCATGAATCGTCTCATTTTCAAATTCATCAAGCTGATTTCAAATCAGATTATGATATCAAATTGCCTATTCCGCAAAGCGAAGCTATTCTTTCAAAACTTGAAGCTGATGACCGGGTAGAAGCCTATAGCCCTCGCATTGCATTAAATGGCATGGCGGCCTCGAGCACCACCAATGGCCCGGTGCGGGTTATGGCGGTTGAACCTGACATGGAAAACAGGACTACTGCATTAGAAACCTTATTGGTAGAGGGCGACTATTTTCCTGAAACACATAGCAAACCTATTATTGTAGGGCGCAAAATGGCCGATAAACTGAAGCTGAAACTTCGCTCAAGAGTGGTGCTGAACTTTCAGGATGTGAACGGTGATATATCGCAAGGTCTTTTTCGCGTTTGTGCCATTTTCAAAACTACCAATGCCATGATGAACGAAATGTATGTCTTTGTAAAAAAAGATCAAATGGCCAAATTGTTGGGTGTTGACAGTGAAGTGTATGAGATAGCGGTGAAACTGAAAGACGACAAAACATTAGCACAAATTACCGCTGAATATAAATCGGCTTTCCCGGAAGTCTTGATTGAAGATTGGGGAGAAATAGCACCCGAAACCAAACTATATAGTCAAATGTTGGATCAAACCATGGCTATGGTGATGGTCATTATCTTGCTGGCATTAATTTTCGGTATCATCAATACCATGCTGATGGCAGTACTCGAACGTACCCGCGAATTTGGAATGCTGATGGCTGTCGGTATGAAAAGAAGTAAAGTGTTTGGTCTTGTGATGACCGAAACCGTTTTCCTCGTGATGGTCGGTGTACCGCTCGGACTTTTTATTGCCTGGGCTTCGATTAACTATTTCGGTAGAGTGGGTATTGATTTATCGATGATGGCGCAAGGACTTGAATCACTCGGTTGGAGCAGCGTGGTCTATCCCGAATTAGCAGCCCATTATTATACCGATATTATTATGCAGGTTGTTGTTGCTGCTTTTCTCGCTGCCATTTATCCGGCATGGAAAGCATTACGATTGAAGCCTGTTGATGCCATTAGAACTATTTAAAGAAAAAATTCAAAACATGGAAGTAGTTAAAACAGAAAACTTAGTTAAAATTTACGAAGATATTGCCGTACCGGTAAAAGCGGTTGATGGGGTTAATCTCTCGGTGAATAAAGGAGAATTTACGGCTATCAAAGGGCCGTCAGGCTCAGGCAAAACAACTTTACTCAATATACTTGGTGGACTCGACCGGCCTACTTCGGGCAAGGTATGGATTGACGGTATCGATATTTCGGAAATGAAAGAAGGAAAACTAATTGACTTTCGTTTACACAATATCGGATTTGTTTTTCAGGCATATAATCTGATACCTGTATTGACCGCGAAAGAAAATGTGGAATTTATCATGCTCATGCAAAAGACCCCAAAACCTGAACGGGAACAACGGGTAAAAGAATTGCTCGAAGCAGTAGAAATACCGGATAAAGCCAATAATCGTCCCGGTGAATTATCCGGTGGACAACAGCAAAGGGTTGCCGTGGCCCGTGCCCTTGCCTCCAAACCAAAATTTATCCTCGCTGATGAACCTACGGCTAATCTTGATTCGAAAAGTACTGCCAATTTGCTCGATATCATGGCTCGTCTGAATAAGGAAGAGGGTATGACTTTTCTGTTCAGCACACATGACCAGCGCGTGATTGACCGGGCAAGGCGTGTTATTACGCTTGAAGATGGAAAAATAGTCTCTGATGAAACGCAGTCTGTGTAAACCTCACTTATGGCTTATCGGTATATGCTTGTTTTGTAGCTTTCGTCTACCTGCACAAAGAAACGATAGCTTAAAAATCAAATGGAAACTCCATGCACAGGGCTATGTTAAGGATTTGCAGTATGTGACCTTTGGTAACAATCCGGACACAGCCCTTTTCGAAACCTTATTGCATAACCGTTTGAATTTTTCTCTGAATAACAATAAGCATTTCAAAATGGCATTGGAAGTGCGCAATCGTCTTTTTGCCGGTGAATCTACCCGCCAACAACCCGGTCTGGCCGCCATGCTCGAAAAAGACAAAGGATTTGTGGATCTTTCCTGGGTTTTGGCTAAATCACCTGGTTTGATATTACATTCGCAAATTGACCGGGTATGGGCCGGGTGGATTAACAAGAAATGGAATGTCAGGGTAGGGCGGCAACGAATTAATTGGGGTATCAATACGGTCTGGAATCCGAATGATATTTTCAATGCGCTCAATTTTGTGGATTTTGATTATGAAGAAGGGCCCGGATCAGATGCTGTACGCATTCAATATCAGCTTTCGAATCAATCGGGCTTTGATTTGGCACTATCACCCGGGAAAGACAGTGTGCATCAAAATGCGGCATTGCTCTATCGATTTAATAAATGGTATTACGACTTTCAAGTGCTCGGTGGTATCAGCAATGGCGATATGGTGGCCGGATTAGGCTTTGCCGGAAATCTCGGAACGGCAGGATTGAAAGGAGAGATATCCTATTTCTATCCTTATTATACAAACCCAAACTGGACCGATGATAATCTTTCGGCCAGTTTCTCCATTGATTATGCCTTTAGATGGGGTCTGTATATCAATACTTCTTTCTTATTTAATGCTGATGGCGCTTCAAAACAAAACCCCTGGCCCATAAGTGCACCCTGGTATAATCGAGACCTGACGGCAAGATACCTTATGCCTACTAAATACTCATACTTCCTGCAGCTGTCGGGTAATATCCATCCACTTATTCGAACTGATATAGCCACAATTTACGGACCCGGACTTTCCATTTTTTTCCTGATGCCTTCCCTGAGCTATAATATGGCCGATAACCTCGATTTAACCTTACTCGGACAAATTTTTTATGATAATTCAAGTGGAACATTCCGCAATATGGGAAATCTGCTTTTCTTGCGTTTTAAATGGAGTTTCTAATTTTTTTTTCTTTATCAAGAATAAATTTTTGAATTGAAATATTAACTTCAATTGCTGGCTAAAACAGTTTTATTAGTTAATAATCAGCATTTAATAAATATCAGACATATCGTTTAATGATACGGTAATATTGTAGGAAAAGGCCTAATAGCAGTGTAAAAGTAACACTATTGTATTCTTACCGTTAAATACCCTTGATTGTAATTAAGATCCGTTTAACCTGGATGAACTTGTACACATTCAGATTTTTCTGATCAACAATAAAAAGCAACCATGAAGAAAATACCCCTAAACTTCACGGCAGCCTTTATTTTGGTATGCCTTTCATTGAGCAATATGCTCGCCCAGCAATTTGCAGGTTTGCAAGCCTCAAAGCGCATTCCGGGTGCTATGGAAGTAGCCATACAATCCAATACCTTAAATCCGCAATACATCCGCTTTGATAAAAATGAAGCAATCAGCAGCAATGATTTCATACCCTGGAGTAAAAAATATTTAAAATTATCCTCCAATGGCAGTCTGGCTCTGCAATCAACTCTTACTGACCAAGAGGGAATGACTCATCAACGTTACCAACAGTATATCAATCAGATTCCGGTTGAGGGAAGCATGTATATTGTTCATTCTGAGAAAGGCCGGATTCACAGCATGAATGGATTCTTAATCAGCCATGCAAAAAGCAATCCGGTAGAATTATCGGAACAACAAGCCTTGGAAATTGCATTAAAATATATGCGCAGCAGCGATTACGATTTGCTGAAAAGCCAACTGGTTTATGCACCGGTTAATGATTTTAGCAGTGGTCAATATGCAAAAGCTTATAAATTTGATATTTACAGCTATCGGCCTTTGAATCATCAGTTGATTTACATAAATGCTACAGACGGAAGTCTTCAATGGACTCAGAATATGATACAAGAAATTGACAGTGCCGGAACAGCCCTGACGGCTTACAGTGGCATGCAATCCATTACTTGTGAGTTGGCAGGACCCGATAGTTTTGAGTTGAAAGATATGACCCGTGGCAGTGGTGTTATGACCTTTAATATGGCCCAACAATATAATTACTACTCGGCAAGCCTATTTACCGATGCCGATAATTATTGGAATTTGAATAATGCCAATCAGGATGAGGTTGCTTTAGATGCTCAATGGGGAGCAGTAAAAACCTACGATTATTTTTTAGATAAATACAATAGAAACAGCCTTGATGGTAATGGAATGGCTATCCAGAGTTTTGTGCATTACGGAAATAATTTTGTAAATGCTTTTTGGGATGGAACAAGAATAACCCTGGGTGATGGCAATAGCACCTATAGTCCATTGACTTCATTAGATATTATCGCTCATGAATTGACCCATGGGATTACCGCACACAGTGCCAAGCTGGTATATGCCAATGAATCCGGTGCATTAAATGAATCGTTTAGCGATATTTTTGGTGTTGCGGTAAATTTTTACGCAAGACCTGATTCTGCCCGTTGGGATTTGGGCTACGATATTGGTCATGTATTCAGATCATTGAGCAATCCTAAGTCAAAAGGACATCCCGATACTTATTTTGGAAGCTATTGGTATACCGGAGTAGGCGATAATGGAGGAGTGCATAAAAATAGCGGTGTACAGAATCATTGGTTTTATTTGCTCTCACAAGGAGGAAGCGGAACCAACGATAAAGGAAATCAATTTACAGTAAACGGAATTGGTATCGAAAAAGCGGCTGCTATTGCCTACCGGAACCTGACCGTATATCTTTTTCCAAATGCTACCTATTCTGATGCACGCTTTTATGCAATCAAATCGGCTGAAGACCTGTTTGGTACTTGTTCAGCCGAGTATAAGGCTTGTATCAATGCTTGGTATGCCGTTGGAGTAGGGGATCCATTCAATACTCAGTTAACGGTTGACTTTCAAGCTGAGCAAATAAGCAGTTGTAATGGAAATATCATATTTGAAAATAAAACGAAAGGTACTGTTATCGGCTGGTTGTGGGATTTTGGCGATGCCACTTCTTCTTCTGCAATTAATCCGGAACATGAATATGCAAAAAATGGATTTTATTCGGTAAAATTAACCGCCTATACTTGTGGATCGAGCCAAAGTACTGTAAAATCGAACTATATTGAAATAGTAAGGCCTGAAGCTCCACAAGCTAATAATTATATTCGTATTTGCGGTACTGGTAAAGCCAGTATTTCAGTGCTTTCATCGGGAGGAAATATCAATTGGTTTGAATCTCCTGTAGGTGGAAAGCCCATTGCCAGTGGAGATAATTTTGAAACAGACCAGCTTACTCATTCAAAAACCTTTTATGCCGAAGAAGATTTTCCGGCTCCCAGTATTTTAGCAGGATTACCCGATACCAATACCTCTTTTGGCGGTTATGTAACCGCTACATCAGGAGGCTTGAAATTTGACGCCTATAAGACATTACATCTTAAATCAGTGAAAGTTTATGCTGAAAACTCAGGTTTTATAAACATTAAACTAAAAGATGAAGGAATCATTCTGGCCGATACTTCCATGCTAATACTCTCAGGGGAGAATACACTTTATCTTGATTTTCTTATTCATCCTGAAAAAAATCTTGAATTAACGGTTTCGGGCAATGTAAACCTGTATAGGAATTATGGTAATCTTACTTATCCTTATAGTGTTCCCGCCATACTATCCATCACACAGGCTATAGGGGGAAGTCCTAACGAAACCTATTATTATTTTTATGACTGGATTTTGGGAGAAATGAATTGCCGGAGCCAGCGACAGGCCATTACCGTAGAAGTATTGACTCCACCTAAAGCAAATATTTATACAAGTCAGGATCCAAACATATGTGATGGAGAAGAATTAACGCTTACCGCTTCACCTGCACTGCATTATCAATGGTCAACCGGTGATACTACCAGAAGTATTATTGTAAAAAATGCCGATGCTTACTATGTACATCTTATTGCTCAAAATGGATGTACTAATCAGAGTGAAGCATTAAATGTGATCACGCATACCATGCCGGTATCTGATTTTCAATATACAGTTTCCGGTTTCGATGTAGGTTTTACCAATAATAGTGAAAATGATAAAAATTGGTATTGGACTTTTGGTGATGGATTTGCTTCCACCGAAGAAAACCCTTCCCATCATTATGCCGATACCGGAACATATACGGTGAAACTTATTTCACTTAATGGAACTTGTTCTGATGAAAAAATAATTGACTTGAATATCAGTGCTCCTACCGGTTTGTCGTTTGGAGAAGATAAAATGCAATTCCAAGCTTATCCTAATCCTACTACCGGTAGATTATTTATTAACTATAACAATGTAAATGGAGAATATCTCCAACTCAACATATATAATATGTATGGTCAACTACTTCGCTATGAGGAACTGCAATCTATGCAGGGAAAGAACTATTTTATGGTTGACTTATCAGGGTTACCTGCGAGTATGTATATTGTGGAACTACACGGAATTGAAGTGAATGAATCAATGAGCGTAGTGAAAGACTAATATGCGTCTATTTGATTATTGGGGTTGAATACCAACAGGTAACTTATGAGAAACGGGCCGGATTTAATCCGGCTCGTTTTCTTATATGATTTTAGCCAGACAAATTATACCTGCATTTCCTGAACGTGGATTTTGCAAATTAAATCCTTTGAATAATGCCCGTATTTTAAGGATTTGTCCTTCAGGGCTGGTCAGATGAATTTCTTCTTTATGATATGATTGTCCATCAAGCAGCAAACTATGCAGATTTAATAAATTATCTAAATCTTGCATGCTTACATTTTCGTACAAAGAGGTATCGAGCAACCAGTTAAATGATTTTCCATTGGGTGTTTTTCCGGGGAATACATCTACTATATGTCCGTTAGATTCCATCCTGATTACCAAATCAAAATCTGTGTTGATAGAATCTTCTTTATTGCCGAATTCAATTTTCCGGGCAGAAGTAAATAATTTCCCACCTTTTAATACTGCATTCCAGCTTAATGGAATTACTTCCCGGTTTTTGCTGATAACCCGGTTTGAAAAATTACGAATATTAACACCTTCAAGTACAGCTTGTTTCATTATTTCCATACTCTTTTTTATATCTGCAGGATAAAGAATTTTCATAATTGGAAAATCTTTAAGTTCATCGGTTGTATAACCCAATAATTGCTCACAGGAAGCACCAATTTCATCAATGGAATAGGATTCAATATCGATGATCATCTGCAAATCAGGTGAATAATCTACCATAAAACGGTAATATTTGAATTGATGCAGCAAAGTCTGATGTTTTTTACTAGAGTCAGTTTTATGTTCTTCGGGCATTAATAACCAGGTACTCCCCAATGCATTTGCGACTTCTTTGAGTATAGGTACAAAGGAATAATTGGGTTCTTGTTTAAACGATAGCCCTAAAACACCCAGGGTTTTGTCATCATTTTTTATGGGTAAATAAATAGCCGCGTCTTGCTTCAGACGAGCTGAATCTGCTTTATCGATTAAAAATATATTACCTTCTCTCAATACAATATTGGCAGGATGCGACCGGTTTAATAATGAATTATCCATATAGGTATACTCATTATCTGATGTACCGGATGCTTCAAGCACTAAGTTTTTTTCTGCTCCCTTATATTTATATACGTCAACCCGGATAGCTGAAAAGTATTCTAAAATCTGATTTATGATGTTCGCATTAAGTGAGCCGGTATCATTTGATTGGTAAATTCGCTTTATGAGTTTACGACCGGAGGAGATTATCCTGTTTTGGAAAGCATTTAAATCGGGCATTTTATGCAATTAATATTGTGATTTTGACTAAAATACTCTATTCATCAATAGAAATCAAGCGATTGTGTACTTAGGCAGAAGTCTTGAGCCACTCAATGCTCTTGGCCAAACCGGTTTTTAAGGGAGTAGGGGAGTAAGCTAATGTTTTCATGGCTTTGTTGATATCAAGCGGCCAATCATAATAATAACGATCGACCCATTCGGGGGTAAACAATGGCTGAATACCTAGATATTTAGCTGAAAATAATTGGATATATGAAATGGTTTTAATCAATCCGATTGGGGTATTTATCATCTTGCGGGCTTTGCCTGAAAGATTACCCAAGAGTGAAAAAAAATCATTGTAGCTGATGTTTTCAGCACCTCCAATGATATATGATTCCCTGTCGGCACCTGATTTCATTGCCAGTAAATGTCCGTTGATCACATCGTCAATGAAGACATAGTTTCCTGACTCTAAACCATTTCCGGGTATATAATGCCACTTACCCTTTAGGTATAAAGCAATGAGTTTATTTACGGGATTAGCCCTTCCCATTTTACCGGGTCCGTAAATTCTACTTGGATTAACAATACAAATTTTCATATTGTCTGTATCCAAATCTCTGATCATGTCAGCCATCATTCCCTTAGATTTTTCGTAATCGTTGAAATGAGCTTGTAATCTCTTGGTATTTTCGTTTACAGCTTGTCCGTTTGAGCTGGGGCCAAAAACACCGGCCGTTGAGGTAAGCACTACTTTTTTAACACCGTTATGGGAGGCTATATTCAAAAACCTTTTGTTGGCATCAATATGAATCTTAAAATATTCCGATTTATCTTTTAGCCATGGTTTGGTGATTCCGGCAACCAGATAGGCTTC
>JAJRWN010000072.1 GCA_024276745.1 Bacteroidota bacterium | reverse complement strand
TTTTTTATGTAATTAAATTCAATGCCTGAATTAAGCGGATAATGTTTGATAGCGGTTTTATAGTCTAAAAATTCGGGTATTAAGGGAGCCGATTGCATTGCGTAGAATGATTTGGCAAAATCTGATTGCCGGTCGCGGTTAACTTCCAAAGGGGTGATATGTGGCTTTTCGAGCAATAACTTATCTTTATTTTCGCCTTGTCTTTTGTACATGGTTACGAAATTATTTGTAAAGTATTTGTTCGAAAAAGTGATGATATCATTTTTAGTGAGCTTGCCGTTGGCATCAATTTCAGAAATATAATCTTGCCATGGAGCATCGAGGATATACGCATCAACCATCATTCCGGCTCTTGCGTTATTATCTTCTAATTGCACCATTTGTTGATATTTTAAATCATTGGTAGAAGCATTGATAAGCCATGGTTCGAAAGCACCTTTTTTTAGTTTATCGATTTCGGCAACTAATAAATCGCGAACTTCTTCAAGGCTTTGACCTTCGCGCGGACTTCCTGACATGATAAACAATGAATAATCGTGCAATCGATAGGCATAAGCCCATGCATTAAGTACTTTTTGGTTTTGAACCAAATCAATATCCATCAATCCGGCTTTGCCGTTATTCAGCATTTCGTTGACCAAATCCATGGTTCTGGAGTCGGTGGTATTGAAACCCGGCATGCGCCATGCAATAACTACCGATGGTGCTTGTTGACCCCATATTTCTTTAAGCACCGGTTTTTTCATTTTCTTTTCTTTCTTTATTTTTTTGGGAACTACTTTTTTTTGTTGTAGCTGCCCAAAGTATTTGTTTATTACCTGTATAGCTTCATCGGGATTAAAATCTCCGGCCATGCAAAGTGCCATATTATTGGGTACATAGTAATTGTCAAAAAATTCATGAATCTTTACCATGGAAGGATTTTTCAGGTCAAATCCTTTACCTATTGTAGTATGTGTACCATAGGGATGCCGTGGAAATGCAGCTGTAAAAAGGCCGTCCCATAGGCGCGACATATCATTATCCTGACCGCGGTTAAATTCTTCAAAAACGGCTTCCAGTTCGGTATGAAATAATCGGAGTACCAATTGACTGAATCTTTCACTTTCAAGCTTTGCCCATTTTTCTAATTCATTGGAGGGAATATTGTTGATATACACGGTTCGTTCCATACTGGTATAGGCATTGGTTCCGGTAGCACCTATGGAAGAAACCATTTTATCATATTCATTGGGTATGGCATATTTGGCGGCAATAAAAGATAAACTGTCAATTTGTTTGTAAATAGCATCTTTCTTTTCCTGGCTTTTTGCAGCCCGGTGTTGTTCGTATAAATCGGAGATACGCTGTAATAATGCCTTTTCTGTTGGCCAGTCTGCCGATGCAATTTTATCGGTTCCTTTAAATACCATGTGTTCAAGATAATGTGCCAGTCCGGTGGCATCGTCAGGATCGTTTTTCGAGCCTGTTTTTACAGCTATCAAGGTTTGTATTCTGGGTTCATCTTTATTTACCGACATATACACTTTCATACCGTTGTCGAGTGTATAGATGCGTACGTGCATCGGATCGTTTTCAAATTGTTGGTATGAAAAATTTTGTGCCGTTAGCGTACTGAATAAACTGAAAATAAACAGAAACAGTATTGATTTAATGGTTTTTAAAGCTTGCATATTGATTTTGGTTTAGAGTTCTATATCCAGGTTGAGTTGATCTTTAAATTTCTTTAAAGCTGGATTTTTTTTATTTAAATATTCAAATTTTTCTTTGGCCGTATAAGGATTTTTATCAATTCTCTCTTTATTCAATGCTTCATTTATGATGAATTCAATTTCAATAGTTTTGCTTTTTAGCGAAAGGCTCATATAGGCTTTTATATCGTGCATGGCTTCTTTCAGTAGTTTTATTTCTACTTGATTAGATACCGGACAGCGCAATATGTTGTTTTCAATCTCAATACCTGCTTTATAGCTTTCGAGCAAACTTCCAATGGCTTTCTTTCCTCCATTTTTTAAGGCTTTGCAGGTATCATCCCATGCGTTCAAACAATGTTCTTTGTTAAGTTGGGTAGCCACTTCTTCTTTCGTTTCTCCGGGGGTGCTTGTTTTTTCTTGTTGATGTGTTTTTTCTGTATGATTTGATTGTTTCAGTATGTCTAATCCGAATAAATCATTAGCGGTTTTTTTTATCGGATGCTTAATTTCGGTTTTAACTATTTTTTTGGGGGGTAGGGCATCTTCTGCAAGATGTGTAGTAGTTGATACACTTGTTGTTATTTTCTTTTCAGGATTTTCTTTTACGGATGCAGCCGGCTTGACTACGGTAGTTTCTTTAGATTTTTTTTTTATCCCGGTATCAATTTGTGATGTAATCCCGATTAATGCCAATTCGGTATGAAGCCGTTTATTTGTACTGTTTTTATAGTTGATTTCAAATTGATTGAGTGTGTCTAAACCACGAAGCAGAAAATCAGCATTGGTTTGATTGGCTTGTTGCACATATCTGGTTTGAAGATTTTCTGGTATTTCCAGAATTTTCATAGTTTCCGTTTTTTGACAAAGCAGTAAATCTCTGAAATGTTGACTCAAGCCACTTAGCAAAGTATCTCCTTCGAAACCATCTGCAAGAATATTGTTAAACATTAAAAAGATGCTGCTGATATCATTAAGCAGGAGCGCATCAGTCATTTTGAAATAATAATCATAATCGAGGATATGCAGGTTTTCGAGAACACTGCTCATGCTTATGCGTCCCTCGCCAAAGCTTACTATTTTATCGAATATAGAAAGAGCATCGCGTAAGGCACCGTCAGCTTTTAGTGCTATCAGGTGAAGGGCATCTTTTTCGAAAGGAAGTTTTTCACTTTCAGCCACTTTCTGAAGATGAATAGTGATATCGTTGATGCTGATCCGTTTAAAATCAAAAATCTGACAACGGCTGAGAATGGTGGGGATAATTTTGTGTTTTTCGGTAGTAGCCAGGATAAATTTTGCGTAGGGTGGTGGTTCTTCAAGTGTTTTCAGAAAGGCGTTAAATGCTTGCTGTGTCAGCATGTGTACTTCATCAATAATATAGATTTTGTATTTGCCTTTTTGAGGCATATAGCGAATCTGTTCTATCAGTCCCCGCATATCATCTACCGAGTTGTGCGAAGCTGCATCCAATTCATGAACATTAAAAGAAGCCGAATGATGAAAAGAAAGACATGATTCACATTTTCCGCAAGGTTCGGTTTGATTTTCGGGTGATTCGCAGTTAAGCACTCTGGCAAGTATCCGGGCACAAGTAGTTTTACCTACTCCCCGCGGTCCGCAAAATAAAAAGGCTTGACCCAGTTGATTATTCTTAATCGCATTTTGAAATGTCCGGGTTACATGTTCCTGTCCAACAACGTCTTCAAATCTTACGGGTCGGTATTTTCTGGCAGAAACAATAAAATCATTCATATTGGATAATGTATGCTATGCAAATTTTTGGAAAAATAAGGACATTCCGTTAATTGCAATCAGATTTCTTTCTGATTTAACAAAAATTATTGAACTTTATTAAGTGTATTCGTTATGTTTTAAAAAAGACCTTGCAGCTGCAAGGTCTTTTTTATAAACAATATTTAATCAAACTTTTGGAACAAAATGCACTTCGCTCCCATCTTCATTCAACAGCCAAAGTTCATCCTTTTTTAATTTAAGAATAGTGCTTGTACCATCATAAATATTTTGATCATAATCAAATCTGATGTCCATATTTTTATTTTGCAAAGTCCAGGTGCCTACTGTCGACATATTAAACGGTACGCCTAAGACCGTAAATTCAATGTTCATTTGTGCACCACCGGCTTTACTTAAAATTAAATCAAAGCTTGTGAAATTATCGGTGATATCTGTTCCTGAACTGTCAATTGCTTTTGTGAGTGTCCATGAATTGACTAATCTCGTTTTGGGTGAATGAATACTTAATGCAGGACCGTATTGATATTTTTTGCATGAGGTAATCATGGTAGTTGCTGCAAGCAGCACTATAATAAGGCCTATTCCGGTTTTTTTCATGATAATGTAGATTTAGGTTTGTTAATTTGGCATATATACGAATTGTGAGACAAAATTATTGCTTTTTATAATAAAATATCTTGTCCGATATCTTTGCGATAAAACATATTGTCAAAATGTATTTTCTTAATATTTTCCATGGAGCAATTGACTGCATGGGTCAAAGTAGCGGCAAGGCTGCTTATGGCCAGCACCCGGCCGCCATTACTCTGCCATTTTCCGTTGGCATCTCTTTTGGTTCCTGCATGAAAAATAAGACTATCGGTAACCTCCTCAAGACCGGTAATGCTTTCCCCTTTTTCATATTGTCCGGGATAACCTCCTGAGGCTGCAACGATGGTTGCACAAGCTCGTTGATCCAAACGAATATATACCTCGTTCAAGGTATCCTGATGTATATGTAAAAAGATATCCAGCAAATCACTTTCAATTCGTGGAATAATCACTTGTGCTTCAGGATCGCCAAAGCGGCAGTTGTATTCAATCACATAAGGTTTTTGATTTACTGCCATTAGCCCGAAATATATAATGCCTTTATAGGTAATATGGTCTTGTAGCAGTCCATTAATGGTGGGTTCAATGATGGCATCTACCACCCTGAGCAGGAAATTATGATCTACAAAAGCAACCGGGCTTACGGCTCCCATGCCTCCGGTATTAGGACCTTCATCATGATCGTAAGCTCTTTTATAGTCTTTGGCTGGTGGCAGGATTTTATAATGGGTACCATCGCTCAAAACAAATATTGATACTTCTTTTCCTTTAAGAAATTCTTCGACAAGCACTTTATTGCCAGCATCACCAAATTGACCGTTTAGCATGGATGAAAAACCAGCTTTTGCTTCTTCTGTGCTATGGCAAATGAGCACTCCTTTTCCGGCTGCCAGCCCGTCTGCTTTCAATACAAGTGGTAGCGAATGATGATCAAGATACCGAAGACCTTGCTGAATTTGTTCTTTTTTAAATTCCCGATATTTTGCAGTAGGTATATGATGCTTCTGCATAAAGGCTTTTGCAAATGATTTGCTTCCTTCCAGTTGAGCGCCTTCTGCCGATGGGCCAATCACCGGTATATGCTCAAGCTCTTTCCGGTTTTTAAAGAAATTGTAAATACCGGCTACCAGGGGGGCTTCCGGTCCCGGAACTACCATATCAATTTGATGAGTAAGTACAAAATGTGCGATTGCTCCTAAATCATCAGCAGCAATTTGAACATTTTCTCCATGCAATTGAGTACCTCCGTTTCCGGGAGCAATAAATAAAGCATCGCAATATGGGCTTTGGCTTATTTTCCATGCCAGCGCATGCTCACGTCCTCCCGAACCGAGTAACAGGATATTCATGATATATTGTTTTTATTGAAGTTTAAATCCGATTCCTGATTGTTCTACTTGTTTATTCATTTCAAAATCATCTACGTCATCAAGAATCAATTCATGAATCATCGTATCACTTCGTTGCGCTGCAGGTATATCGGCCATACGAAGGTTTTGTTTTTTAACGGCTTGTGCTACTAATTTTCGCATGGCTCTTGCATTTCCAAAATAACGGGTGCGATTTGCACATAGTTCTTTAATAAATGAATATACTTGATTTTCTGCTTCTTTTGATAGTTCTAATGTCTCTTTCGACATCATGAGTTTGAATATTGACATGAGTTCTTCACTGCTGAAATCTTCAAATTCATAAGTTTTGTCGAATCGGGATTCAAGGCCGGGATTGGAATGTATGAAGGCTAACATTTCAGCCGGATAACCTGCAGCAATCACTACAAACTTGCTTCTATGGTCTTCCATTCTTTTTAGTAAAGTCTCGATAGCTTCACGCCCAAAATCCTGATCTCCTCCTTTCGAAAGCGAATAGGCTTCATCGATAAATAAACCGCCTCCAATAGCCTGATCAATTTTTTCAGCTGTTTTGATGGCTGTTTGTCCCACAAAACCGGCCACCAGACTTTCGCGGTCGCATTCTACCAAATGTCCTCTTTCCAATATTCCTAATGCTTTATATATGCGAACTAAAATACGCGCTACCGTAGTTTTTCCTGTTCCGGGATTGCCGGTAAATACAACATGTAAGGAAAAAGTATTGTGAATGTCTTTACCTATTTCGCGGTAATATCTGACCAGTTTAACCAATTCGTTAATCTCATTTTTGATTTCGCATAATCCAATCAGCTTATTGAGTTCATCCAACGTTTCATTAAGCAGTGCTTCATCTATTGGTAATAAAATTTGTTTCTCCTGCTCCTGATTAAATATTTCTTCTACATCGGGCAGAATGATAGTGCTTAATTGTTTTTTGCTGAATTGTTTTCTGTTTTTATCTTTCATGATACGCAAACCCATATTCATTTTAGCTTCTCCGATAATAGAATTGACATAACGGGCGTTGCCAAACTGATTGCTCCGGTTGCGGTAGGCATCCACAATATGCTGATGTAAGGCCGGCAGCACTTTGGCATCGATGCTGATGCCTTGTTTCTTAGCGGCATATTGGGCAATGGCCAAAAGTTCGTCAGGGGTATAATCCGGAAATTCGATAAAATTGCTAAAACGTGAGCGAAGTCCTGGATTTGAATTTAGAAAATCTTGCATAGGTCCGGGATAACCGGCTACGATAACCACAAGATCACCCTGTCCGTCTGACATTTCTTTTAAAATTATTTCAATGACTTCATGTCCAAAATCTTTATCATCGTCTTTTCTTGATAAGGCATAAGCTTCATCAATAAAAAGAATTCCACCACGTGCTTTTTTTATTTGTTCTTTCACCAATGGTGCAGTTTGACCGATAAAAGGAGCAACCAATGAAGACCGGTCTACTTCATGCAAGTGTCCTGATGATAAGATACCAATGGATTTATAAATCTTGCCCAGCATTCGAGCTACCGTTGTTTTGCCTGTACCCGGATTGCCTGTAAACACACTGTGTATGCGTAAATTGCCCGATTCTTTAATTCCTTTTTCTTTGCGGATTTTTAAAAACTGCAAATAATCAGCATATTCATGAATATTGGTTTTTACTTCTTTTAGTCCAATTAATTCATCCAATTCTTTTACGGCTTGTTCAAAAGTCAATTCCGGTTTGATGGCTGTTGCTGCTATGTTGCTATTGGTATTCGAAAATTTTCTGGGTTCTTTTTCAATTTGAATTGATGTGCCTACTTTAAAGGGCATTACAGCAATTAAGGTACTCATAAACGTAACTTCCACTGCATACATACCCTCAAACCATGTCCCTTCTTTTTGATTACCCCAACCTTCTGTAAGCGTATAGCTAAGTCCTTTTTTTATAAAACTCAAATGTGATATGGTGCCTTTCAACTGCCCCGCATCATTTACAAAACGAAAAAATAATTCTACCGGAACGGCCCGGGATGTTGTTCCGACTTTGGCTGTTATTTTTGTTTCCGACCACACATATTTTGTATGGGCAGTATCAAAAGTTTCTACATAAATCCGGTCTTTCTCTGCAATTTGAATATTATCACCTTCGTACAAACGCAATGATGTAAGATTGAAATATGGATTAAGCTCTTTGCTTACCATACCTTTATTATTGACATAAAAAATGGTTTCTGCAATGTAATTATCATCTATATAGGCTTTGTATTTATAGCTTCCCTCTTTCCAGAATCCACCGGGGTTTTTGTTGCCCCATCCTTCTCGTACGTAAATAATATTTTCTCCTTTAGATACATCTATGTCTTTTTTTAAAGTGCATAAAGTTTTTCCGCTACCCATATCAATACCCACTATTTTAACGTGTGCACTCCAGTCTTCTTCATCAAATTTTTTATTGAAAAAGGAGAATTCTGCATATAAATAGTCTGTTTCTGCTGCCTCAAATATCCTTCTGTAATCTTTTTGGCTGTTGGCAAACCATTGAGTGGATCCGTAAACCTTTAAAGCACGAAACTTCATACAGTTTTTTATCTTCGATTCGTTCATAAACGAGTATTTCTTTTTAATGGTGGGTCTAAAATAATGAATTGATGCTGACCCGATACGCTTCACACTAAAAATATTTATTTTGACAATTTTGACTAACATCATGATCCGGTACACGGCAGAATGCAGCCAATATGACAGAATAATCAACTGAATTGCTCAATTTCATTACTCAAATGTGATTTAGTATTATTTTTGAGCTTTGGGCAAGCTTCTGTATATAAAAAATAATTATGGCCAATTTTATTGCAAATACACTCACTTCTATTTTTGGAGGGAAAAAATCTGAACGGGATGTTAAAAGCATGCAGCCTTTGGTAGAGAAGATTAATGCACAGTATCAACAACTGACAGCATTATCGAATGATGAACTCAGAAACAAAACCAAAATATTCAGAACAATCATCAACGAGAAACTTGATGATATTCAAAATGAAATTGATACATTAAAACAACAAGCTGACGATATAAACCTTTCGCTGGTCGAAAAAGAATCGCATTACGACAGAATTGATAAACTAATTGAGCAAAAAGATGAACAACTTGAAGCCATACTCAATGAACTATTGCCCGAGGCTTTTGCCGTAGTAAAAGAAACAGCCCGGAGGTTTAAGGAAAATGATGAGTTAAGATCAAAAGCAACCGAGCTCGACCGGCAATTGGCAGCCACACGCGATCATATAATCATTCAAGGCGATGAAGTTGTTTACAAAACCAGTTGGTTGGCTGCCGGCAGTATGGTAAATTGGGATATGGTTCATTATGATGTGCAACTCATTGGTGGTATAGTGCTTCATCAGGGTAAAATTGCCGAAATGGCTACCGGTGAAGGAAAAACCCTGGTAGCCACACTGCCTTGCTATCTGAATGGATTGGCAGCCGAAGGAGTTCACCTGGTTACCGTAAACGATTATTTGGCAAGACGCGATAGCGAGTGGATGGGGCCGATTCTACAATTCCTTGGCCTTACCGTTGATTGTATCGACAACTCACAACCTCATTCTCCCGAAAGAAAAGCAGCATATCTGGCAGACGTAACCTATGGTACAAATAATGAGTTTGGCTTTGATTATCTGCGAGATAATATGGCTCATGCACCCGAAGACCGGGTATTGCGCAAATTCCATTATGCCATGGTCGATGAAGTAGATTCGGTGCTTATTGACGATGCTCGTACACCATTAATTATTTCTGGCCCTGTACCCAAAGGCGATCAACAAGAATTTCGCAATCTAAAACCCAGGATTGAGAAATTGGTTGAAGCACAGAAAAAAGTAGTTAGCAAAAATCTTTTGGAAGCAAAAAAAACACTGAATACCAGCAAACATCTTGAAAAAGAAGGTGGATTGGCTTTGCTTCGTGCTTTCCGGGGGCTTCCTAAAAACAAAGCTATTATCAAGTATCTGAGCGAAGAAGGCGTAAAACAAAAATTATTAAAAACCGAATCTTATTATCTACGTGATCAGGAAAAAGAAATGCCTTTGGTTGACGAAGCATTATATTTTACCATTGACGAAAAAAATAATCAGGTTGAAATGACCGATAAAGGTCTTGATTTGATTACACTGGAAGGAGAAGATAAAGATTTTTTCGTCATGCCCGATGTGGGATCTATCATTGCTGAAATTGAAAAATCTGATTTGAGCGATGAAGAAAAACAAAGAAAAAAAGATGAAGCATTTACCGATTTTGCAATTAAATCAGAACGGGTTCACTCTATCGTTCAACTGCTGAAAGCCTATACCCTTTTCGAAAAAGATGTAGAATATGTGGTGATGGACGGGCAAGTAAAAATTGTAGATGAACAAACCGGTCGGATTATGGAAGGCAGGCGCTATTCAGATGGTTTACATCAGGCCATCGAAGCCAAAGAGAATGTAAAAGTAGAAGCGGCTACACAAACATTTGCTACCGTGACTCTTCAGAATTTCTTCAGAATGTATCATAAGCTAGCCGGTATGACCGGTACGGCCGAAACCGAAGCCGGTGAATTTTGGGAAATTTATGAACTTGATGTTGTGGTTATTCCTACCAATCTACCCATTATCCGGGATGATAAAGATGATTTGGTTTATCGTACCAAACGCGAAAAATATAATGCTGTTATCGATGAAATTGAACGATTAAAGAAAGCCGGTCGTCCTGTTTTGGTGGGTACTACATCGGTTGAAGTTTCTGAATTATTGAGCCGGATGCTCAAAATAAAAGGTATACCTCATAATGTGCTTAATGCAAAGCAGCATCAAAGTGAAGCACAAATTATTCAGGAAGCCGGTCGTCCCGGACAAGTAACCATAGCGACCAATATGGCAGGCCGGGGTACCGATATAAAAATCAATAAAGAAGTTATTGCAGCCGGAGGATTGGCTATTGTAGGTACCGAAAAACACGAAGCCAGGCGGATTGACCGGCAATTAAGAGGACGTGCCGGTCGTCAGGGAGATCCCGGTAGTTCTCAATTTTATGTATCACTCGAAGACAACCTGATGAGACTTTTCGGTTCCGAAAGAATTGCCAAAATTATGGATCGCATGGGCTATAAAGAAGGTGATGTGATTCAACATTCCATGATTACAAAATCTATCGAAAGGGCTCAGAAAAAAATTGAAGAAAATAATTTCGGTATCCGTAAACGACTCATCGATTACGATGATGTAATGAATTCGCAACGCGAAATGGTTTATAAAAGAAGAAGCCATGCCTTACTGGGCGAACGATTAAGTGTGGATATTCAAAATACATTCTATGAACTGGCCGAATCGATTGTCCATGAATCACACCAATCACAAGATTTTGAATTATTAAAACTAAATACTTTACGCTATTTTTCACTCGAATTGCCTTTCACCGAAGATTAATTTTTGAAATCAGATGCAATCGATCTGATTGATAAACTCTATGATAAAGCCTCCAGTCTGTATAAGCGGAAATCAGATGCGATTAAGAAAATGGCTATGCCTGTGCTTGAAGATGTTTACAGAACCCGGAAAGAAACCGTAGAATTTGTTGCAGTACCTTTTACCGATGGGAAAAAAGTGGTGAATACAAGAACCAATCTGGAAAAAGTAATAAATACCGGTGGCGATGAATTAATCCGCTCTTTTGAAAAAACGGTGGTATTGGGCATGATAGACGAAGCATGGAAAGACCATTTGCGTCAAATGGACGAATTAAAACAATCGGTACAGGCTGCTGTTTACGAACAAAAAGACCCTTTATTGATTTTTAAATTTGAAGCTTTTGAATTGTTTAAAAACATGCTTTATGAATTAAACCGCGATATTGCTTCTTTCTTGTTTAAAGGAAATATTCCGCTTCAGCAAGGTAGTCAGGTACAACAAGCAAGCTCTCGGGAACGCAAGCGTGATGAAGGCTTACAAACCAGCCGGAGAGATACTTTTGGCGATCAAAATCGCCAAATTGCCGGCAATGCAGGAGAACCGAAAAAACAAAAACCCGTGCATGTTGAAAAAGTAGGAAGAAACGACCCTTGCCCCTGCGGCAGCGGCAAAAAATATAAAAAATGTCATGGTGCACCCAATCGCATCAATGCCTGATTGCTGAAAGAAAACAATAAAATTACTTTAAAACAGTAATCTATATCATGAAAACAATGCATCCTTATTTTATCGCCTTACTATTCATACTGATTTATCCGGGGTTTTTATCTGCTCAGTCGTTGATTACTAAAACCTATCAGAATGGACACATCAGAGTACATGAACCTGAAATAGTTACTGATTTATTGGAAAATCATGCCGATTTTATAGATGAAATTGAAACTATTGACGGCTACAGAATACAAATTGCATCGGTAAAAGATTATCGTCAAATCAATGCATTGAAAGCCAATTGCCACAGCCGCTTGCCGAAATACAAAGTATATACAACCTATAAAGCTCCGTATTATAAAATCCGTTTAGGCGATTATATCAATTATCTCGATGCTTACAGAGCCTATCAGGAAGTATTAAAAAAAATTCCGGTAGCCATGATTGTAAAAGATAAAATCAAAATTGAAGAGCTTGAATAAGCCAGCAACAACAAATCAAATCAAAGCTGTTGCAAAACAGATATTGCCCGAAGTGATTCGAATCAGAAGGCATTTACACAGCTATCCTGAATTGTCGTTTCAGGAATTTGAAACTTTTAATTATTTATCCTCTTTTCTCGAAAAACATCATCTGGATTTCAGACAGGCAGGCGATACAGGAATTATTGGTGAAATAAAAGGAATAAACCCGGAGAAACGTCATATTCTGCTTCGTGCCGATATCGATGCACTGCCTATTACAGAAAATACAGGATTATCTTTTGCTTCAAAAAAACCGGGACTGATGCATGCCTGCGGACACGATGTGCATAGTGCCGTTTTGTTGGGGGTTTTGATTATATTACAACAACTCAGGCATCAATGGGAAGGTTGCGTAAGATTTGTTTTTCAACCGGGTGAGGAAAAGCTGCCCGGTGGGGCTGTAAAAATGATTGAAGAAGGGGTACTCGAAAACCCAAAACCGGATTTTGTACTGGCTCAGCATATCTATCCTGAATTAGCAGCCGGAGACTTTGGCTTTTGCCCCGGTCCTTATATGGCTTCGGCCGATGAATTATATTTTGAGATTTTGGGTATTGGCGGACATGCCGCACAACCCGAAAAAACACAAAATCCAATTTGGATTTCCGCCAAATTGATTGAGCAATTGCATCAATTGCATTTGAATATCAAAGATGATAATTGCTTGCTGAGTCTTGGTAAAATAGTAGCACCGGGAGCTACCAATATTATTCCCGATAAAGTATGGCTGCAAGGTACCTTGCGTACTTATGACGAAAATAGGCGGGTCCGTATTCATAGCGAAATCAAAACGATTACCAAAATACTTGAAAAAGAATTTAAAATGAACATTAAGGCGGAAATCAAAAAAGGATTTCCTCCTCTGAACAACCATTCAGGTCTTACCCAAGCAGCCCATAACATAGCAGTTAATTTATTCGGAGCAAACCACGTTAAAAATCTCAAACCCCGGCTTACGGCCGAAGATTTTGCCTGGTACGGTCAACAAATACCGGCTTGTTTTTACCGGTTGGGAACCGGATTTAAAGAAAAGAAATCGAGCCCCGGATTACATCACTCCGGACTTATTGTAAACGAAGATTCACTCTATCATGGTTTGTGCTTATTATCATCTCTGTCCATGTATTTGTAAATCTATCAATTATACCCCAAAAACCATTTACACTATTCTATTTGTTATATCTTTGTAGCTCGATTATGGCCACACATGAAAGTCATATTTACCCGATTTTTTCTGAACTCCTGCAACGGACAGATAAAGAAAAATTGCTTAAACAAAAAGCAATTGTAATCTGGATGACAGGCTTATCTGGATCAGGCAAAAGCACTCTTGCCAAAGGACTTGAAAAAAAACTATATCAGGATGGCTTTTTAAGTCAACTGCTCGATGGAGATAATGTGCGGAGCGGAATCAATAGCGATTTAGGATTCTCTGATTCAGGAAGAAAAGAAAATATCAGAAGAATTGCCGAAATCTCAAAGCTCTTTCTTGATTGCGGTATTATTACTATCAATTGTTTTGTAAGCCCGACAAGAGAAATTAGAAAAATGGCTGAAACGATAATTGGTGCAAAAGATTTTTTCGAAATCTTTGTTCATTGTCCACTCAATATCTGTGAAGAACGCGATGTGAAAGGACTTTATAAAAAAGCTCGATCAGGAGAAATCAAAGATTTTACCGGCATCAACGCTCCATTTGAAGAGCCCGAAAAGGCGCGTTTGATTATTAAAACCGATTTGCAAAGTGCAGAAAAATCTGTAAATGAATTATACAAATTTATTTTACCATACATTCAATTCGAAAAGAAAAGAGGCTGATGTTAAATTATAAAATCAACCATTTAAAAGAACTGGAAGCGGAATCGATATTTATCTTTCGTGAAGTTGCCGCACAATTTGAACGTCCCTGTCTGATGTTTTCGGGAGGGAAAGATTCAATATTACTTACTTATCTTGCACGGAAAGCATTTTGGCCGGCCAAAATTCCATTTCCTTTATTGCATATTGATACCGGTCATAATTTTCAGGAAACTATTGAATTCAGAGATCAACTCGTAAAGGAAATTGCTGCTAAACTCATTGTAGGATCGGTGCAGGAATCCATTGATACCGGCAGAGCAGTAGAAGAAAGCGGTTTCAATGCAAGCCGTAATAAATTACAAACCGTAACCCTGCTTGATGCAATTGAAAAATATAAATTTGATTGCGCTATTGGCGGAGCACGAAGAGATGAAGAAAAAGCCCGTGCTAAAGAACGCTTTTTTTCACATCGTGATGAATTTGGTCAATGGGACCCTAAAAACCAAAGGCCCGAACTATGGAATATTTTTAACGGTAACCACCGGATAGGTGAACATTTCAGAGTATTTCCCTTGAGCAACTGGACCGAATTGGATGTCTGGCAATATATTTCCATGGAAGAAATTCCGATACCTAATTTATATTTTACCCATAAAAGACCCTGTATCAGACGGGATGGAACCCTGTTGGCCATGTCCGATTATTTGAACCTGCGTCCTGATGAACATCCTGAAGAAGTGGTTGTTCGCTTCCGAACCATTGGAGATATGACCTGCACCGGAGCTACCGAATCAAAAGCCGCTAGCGTTGAAGAAATTGTATTGGAAATTGCTACCACAAGAATTACCGAACGGGGTGGCCGGGCCGATGACAAACGCTCTGATACGGCTATGGAAGACCGAAAAAAAGAAGGCTATTTTTAAACAAAGGCAAGCTATTAATAATGACAAATAAGCAAAAAGAAGTACGATTCGATAAAAAAGAATAT
>JAJRWN010000071.1 GCA_024276745.1 Bacteroidota bacterium | reverse complement strand
TAAATGCGGTGTACTTAATAAATACGAAAAAATACCAATTGACCGGCTTTTAGGTACCATGATTGTAGAACGCAGCTTTGATATGCTGGCATTGCTTATTCTGCTGTTAAGCATTGTCGTTTTTCAATTTCATGTACTTGGCGATTTTATCAATTCAAATTTACTGCCTTCTTTAAAAGGAAAAATAGGTGGAGCAGGCCGCTTATTGCTTTATGCAAGTATTTTTTTGGGATTGACTTTATTATTTATCATTCTACTTAGAAAAAAATTAATCAAACTAAAAATTGTTCAAAAACTTATCGGCCTTTTCAAAGGTATTTGGCATGGAATAAAAAGCGTAAAAGAACTAAAAAGTGTTTGGGCTTTCTTGCTTCAAACCATCCTGATTTGGATACTCTATTTCCTGATGGCTTATGTTGGTTTCTATGCTTTCAGTGCAACCCGGCATTTAAGCTTGTGGGCCGGCCTGGCCGTTTTGGTTTTTGGCAGTCTCGGCTTTGTAGTTCCTGTTCAGGGTGGCATTGGTGCCTATCATTATATGGCATCAAAAACGCTGATGGCTTACGGTATTGCTTCTGACGAAGCCTTGGCTTATGCATTTCTGCTTCATGGAGCACAAACTATCATGATGATTTTCTTTGGTTTTGTATCTTTGATTTTACTACCATTGGTGAATAAAAAACATGAAAGATCTATTTCAACTGATGCCTGACTATATCCGGTCAAAAATTATTCAAAGGAGTGATATTGCTAAACTAACTTCGGCATGGAGATCCGATAACTATAAACAGGTTTTTACAAACGGATGCTTCGATATTCTTCATAGCGGCCATGTCTATTTGCTTTACAAGGCCGCAGCTTTGGGAGATAAATTAATCATTGGTCTGAACAGTGATGCATCGGTAAGCCGCCTGAAAGGAAAATTACGCCCTGTGAATCATTGGGACAGTAGGGCAATATTGCTTGCTGCTATTGCCTGTGTAGATGCGGTAGTAGTATTTGATGAAGACACCCCGCTGGAACTTATTAAAAATATCCGCCCCGATGTTCTGGTAAAAGGTGGCGATTACCAATTAAACGAAGTCGTGGGTGCCGGTGAAGTGAAATCATGGAACGGCAGCATTGAAATTATTCCTTTTCTTAAAGGATATTCTACAAGTAATATTTTGAAAAATAATCAATGAACCTGATCATCCCCTTTTATTACCTTAATTTTGAACGCACTAATTACTTAATACAAAAAAGCCATTATCTATGAATTTTGAATTGACGGAAGAACACCTGATGATACAAAAAGCTGCCCGCGATTTTGCCAATAATGAATTGCTTCCGGGGGTTATTGAAAGAGATGAAAATGCAACATATCCTGCAGAACAAATGAAAAAAATGGCCGATCTGGGTTTTCTGGGAATGATGGTTGACCCGAAGTATAATGGGGGTGGAATGGATACCATATCCTATGTGATTGCTATGGAAGAAATATCAAAAATTGATAGCTCTTGCTCAGTAGCCATGTCGGTCAATAATTCATTGGTTTGCTGGGGGCTTGAAAGATATGGAACTGAAGAGCAGAAGCAAAAATATCTTACAAAACTTGCTACCGGTGAATATCTGGGTGCCTTTTGCCTGTCGGAACCGGAAGCAGGTTCTGATGCCACTCAACAAAGAACAACAGCCATTGAATCAGGAGATCATTATATATTAAATGGTACAAAAAACTGGATTACCAACGGTGGAGCTGCCGATATTTTTTTGGTTATAGCTCAAACGCATCCGGAGAAACGACATAAAGGTATCAACGTATTTATTGTTGATTGTAATTGGCCCGGTGTTACGGTTGCTGCAAAAGAACGTAAGATGGGTATAAGGGCATCTTATACCAATTCAATTTTGTTTAACGATGTAAAAGTACCCAGGGAAAACAGAATTGGTGAGGATGGATTTGGTTTTAGCTTTGCCATGAAAACTCTTTCGGGCGGACGGATTGGTATTGCCTCGCAGGCATTGGGCATCGCATCAGGAGCCTATGAATTATCCCTGGCTTATTCTAAAGAAAGAACAGCCTTTGGAAAACCTATTTCAAAACATCAGGCCATTGCTTTCAAACTGGCTGATATGGCTACCGAAATAGAAGCTGCCAGAATGTTGGTCTATCATGCAGCCTGGTTAAAAGATGAAGGACAGAATTTTGATTTAGCCAGTTCAATGGCCAAATTATTTGCCTCTGAAGTTGCCATGAAAACCACTGTAGAAGCTGTTCAGGTGCATGGTGGATACGGATATACAAAAGAATATCATGTAGAACGATTGATGCGCGATGCAAAAATTACTCAAATTTATGAAGGTACTTCTGAAATTCAGCGGATCGTCATTTCACGTGCTATCTTAAGCGACTGATTTTTTAATGCTTAAGCAAATGGCCTTGGTCATTGAGAAATTTTGTCTTTGTTTTTTTTATTTAGCATAAAAAAATAAGCCATTCATGGAAACTTTAATCGAAATACTAAAATATATACTACCTGCATTGCTTGTTGTGATTACGGCTAATTTTATTATCAAATCACTTGTAAAGCGTGAGTTGGATTTAAAAAAGCTTGAATTAAGAAGTGGACTCAACAAAGACCTGATTCCCCTCAGACTTCAGGCTTTCGAAAGAATGTCTTTGTTTTTAGAACGGATTCAGTTCAACAACTTAATACCCCGGGTGCGCAAACCGGGTATGACGAACAACGATTTACACCATTTGCTAAATTCCAGTATCCGGCAAGAATGGGAGCATAATTTATCGCAACAAATCTATATAAGCAACAAAACCTGGGAACAACTGCAAATGGCTAAAGATGCTACCCTTCAACTGGTTAATAAACTTGCTGCTGCCCTTCCTGATGATGCTCCGGCAGAACAATTGATAAAAGCTATCTTTGATTTTATTTTACAATCAGAGCAAATCTTACCTGCACAGCAAGCATTAAATATTCTGAAAGCAGAAGTAAGAGAGATTTTTTAATCTATCCATAATCTTGTGCCGAAAAAAAACAACATAAAGAGTAATAAGAAATTTCAAACTTCTTCAGGCATAGAAATACATAGAGTTTATCCCGAAGAGAAACATGAAAAAGAAGAACCCGGTCAATTTCCTTTTACAAGAGGAATTTATAACAATATGTATCGTGGTAAATTATGGACCATGCGGCAATATGCCGGTTTTTCGAGTGCCGAAAAATCAAATGAACGCTACCATTACTTACTCAATCAAGGTACCACAGGATTAAGCATTGCTTTTGATCTTCCCACACAAATTGGCTACGATTCAGACCATCCTTTGGCCGAAGGTGAAGTAGGTAAAGTGGGCGTTGCCATCGACTCTTTGGAAGACATGGAGATATTACTAAATGAAATTGATCCCGAAAAAGTATCGGTATCCATGACCATTAATGCTACCGCTTTTATTTTGCTTGCCATGTATATCGCATTGGCTAAAAAAAAGGGTGCTGATTTATCAAAAATCAGAGGAACAATACAAAACGATATCTTAAAAGAATACGCTGCAAGAGGTACATATATATATCCCCCCGGTCCGTCTATGAGGTTGATTACCGATGTTTTTGAATTCTGCAATCATTCCTTACCCAAATGGAATACAATTTCCATCAGTGGATATCATATTCGTGAAGCCGGAGCTAATGCCGTTCAAGAACTTGCCTTCACTTTGGCTAATGCAAAAGCATATTTAAAAGCGGCATCCAATCGTGGACTTGATATTGATCAAATAGGACAGAGGCTTTCCTTTTTCTTTAATGCTCACAATAATCTTTTTGAGGAAATTGCCAAATTCAGGGCCGCACGAAGAATGTGGGCTCATATAGCTTCTGATATGGGAATTCGCAATCCCAAAGCAATGATGCTGCGTTTTCATACGCAAACCGGTGGCAGCACCCTAACGGCACAACAAGCTAAAAATAATATAGCACGGGTGAGCTTGCAGGCCTTGGCTGCCGTATTGGGTGGTACTCAATCCCTGCATACCAATGGATTTGATGAAGCCATTAATTTACCCAGCGAAGAAGCTGCTCAAATTGCACTGAGAACACAACAAATTATTGCCTTCGAAAGTGGGGTTGCCGATACAGTCGACCCTTTAGCGGGTTCCTATTTTATCGAATCACTAACCAACGAAATTGAGCAAAAAGCCAACGACTACCTTAAGAAAATTGATCAGATGGGTGGTGCCGTAAGGGCTATTGAACAAGGTTTTATTCAAAATGAAATTGCCCGGAGTGCCTATCAATATCAAAAGCAAATTGAAGAAAAACAAAAAACTATTATTGGTTTAAATGCTTTTAAAAGTGATGAGGAAATTATAAACCCATCTGTACGTATTGATGAATCGGTTCGCAAAGATCAATGCCGGAAAATTGTACAGCTAAAAGCTAAACGTAATAATAATATTGTGACTCAAAAACTTGAAACCCTAAAACAGGCAGCATCTACTGATGAAAATTTAATGCCTTTGGTAATCGACTGTATTGAATCGTATGCCACTTTGGGCGAAATAGCTGATAATCTTCGTGCTGTGTTTGGTGAATATTAGATAATCGTTATTCTTAAAAAAAAATTTAAAAAAACTCATCAATTTATGCACAATCTATCATAAGGATTTCCTACATTGTCATCCGTTTCAAAAATTGCTTTATAATTCGCGTTTGAATGATTTACAAGTTTCCTAAAGGATTGGATTTTTTTAGATTGTGCCCAAAGGCAATGGTATATAGTATATTTTTGAATAATAATATCAGCACCACCCTCTCTAGTAATTTTAATTTCAGTATGCTTGCAGATTATCATCCGCTTATTTGCAAAGGAATGGGAGTCTGGAAGGGAACACTAATTTAATTTTATAAGCATTTTTGCTTAATGCATGACTAATGGCAGAGCAATTAGACAGGCTAATTGTCTGTAATAAGAAAGGCTTATAAATAGTGATCGCTACTGATTTGAAATATTGAAATTTGAAAAAGAGTGCATATTTTGAATAAAAAAACATAGCTGTCGGATACTTGTTGTGGGTTTGAAATATGCAAGTACTTTTGTTGTTTTTTTTTGATAATTAATTATGATTTTCGTAGCTAACAAATTTGCTAATTGATTAAGTATTTAAATTCTTGATTTAATAACATGAATAACACTTGCGAGGCCGTATGGAAAAATTGTTTAAAGATTATTAAGGATAATGTTAATCTGCAAAGTTATAAAACCTGGTTTGAACCTATTAGCCCCGTTAAACTTGAAAATCACATTTTAACGATTCAGGTACCTAGTCAATTTTTCTATGAGTGGTTGGAAGAACATTATGTAATCTTGTTAAGGAAAACAATCAAAAGAGAATTAGGTGATGAAGCCAGATTGGAATACCGGATTGTAATTGATAATAATAGTGGTGAGAATAACCCCTTAACGGTTGATTATCCAAATTATAATACCGGCAGTAATTTTAATAAAGATGTGAGTATACCATTAGTTATGGGAACAGCGATTAAAAATCCTTTTATTATTCCGGGATTGAAAAAAGTAAATATCGATCCACAACTCAATTCAGGTTATAATTTTGATTCATTTATTGAAGGAGATTGTAATCGTCTTGCCCGTTCGGCCGGATATGCTGTAGCCGAAAAACCAGGTGGTACTGCTTTTAATCCACTCGTTATATATGGAGGCGTAGGCCTTGGGAAAACACATCTTGCTCAGGCCATTGGGAATTTGGTAAAAATGAAACATCCTACTAAAACCGTATTATATGTTTCTTCCGAACGCTTTACCAATCAATTTATCGAAAGTTTGAAAAATAATGCTACACAGGATTTTATTCATTTCTATCAATTACTTGATGTGTTGATTATGGATGATATCCAGTTTTTTGCCAATAAAGATAAAACACAAGATATTTTCTTCCATATTTTTAATCATCTTCATCAGTCCGGGAAACAATTGGTCATGACCAGCGACCGGGCACCCAAAGACCTCGAGGGGATGGAGGAGCGCTTGTTATCGCGTTTTAAATGGGGCTTATCGGCCGATTTGACTTTGCCCGATTTTGAAACCCGGATTGCTATTCTTGAAAAGAAAATGTATGCCGATGGTATTGAATTGCCTCGTGATGTAATTGAATTTGTGGCTTATAATATCAATACCAATATCAGAGAATTGGAAGGTGCACTTATTAGTTTGCTTGCTCAGTCATCCTTAAATAAGAAAGAAATTGATCTTGATTTAGCCAAAAAAATAACCCGGAATTTTGTAAAGAGTATTTCTCGCGAAGTGTCTATAGAGTTTATTCAAAAAACAGTTTGCGAATATTATGAAGTTCCAATTGAAAAACTTCGTGAAAAAACACGTAAACGTGATGTTGTTCAAGCTCGACAGTTAAGTATGTTTTTGGCCAAGAACTTTACAAAAAACTCATTAAAAGTAATTGGCGATCATTTTGGTGGCAGAGACCATAGTACGGTTATTCATTCATGCCAAATGGTACAAAATATGATGGATATTGATTCAGATTTTAAGAAAAATGTGAACGACCTTCAGAAAAAGATTCAACTCAGCGTATCTTGATTTGATATTCATTGATCCATTGTAATTTTTATTGGTCATAAGCAAAATAAATCTTTATTTTTGCAAGCTGTTTAGGAGAGGTGGCCGAGTGGCTGAAGGCACCGGTTTGCTAAACCGGCATACTCTGAAAAGGGTATCGCGGGTTCGAATCCCGCCCCCTCCGCAAAATAATTCGGGGTGTAGCGCAGCCCGGTTAGCGCACCTGCTTTGGGAGCAGGGGGTCGTGAGTTCGAATCTCACCACCCCGACATAGCGAAAAAGGGAACTTGCAACAGTTTCCTTTTTTTATTTAAACAATTGCCAAGATTATCCCGGTAAAGCGCATCCCGATAGCTCGGGAGGGTCGTGAGCCTGCCTGCCGTCAGGCAGGTTCGAATCTCACCACCCCGACATAGCGAAAAAGGGAACTTGCAACAGTTTTCTTTTTTTATTTAAACAATTGCCAAGATTATCCCGGTAAAGCGCATCCCGATAGCTCGGGAGGGTCGTGAGCCTGCCTGCCGGTCTACCTATGTTCAGGCAGGAAGTTTCAAATTACACCAGTTCTTCACAAATTCTGAGAAAGAATATCAAGTTAACTTATTTTAATTTGGGTATTTCCAAAGTCTTCTACATTTTCTCTAACTTGCCATTTGCTAAAAATTTAAATATCAAAATGAGAACTACATTTATTTTTCTTTCTATTCTGTTAATGACAGGTTTGGGAGTAGCCGGTTTTTATATCCCTTGGTTATTATGGTTTTATATTCTTATAGGGCCAATATGTATATTGGGTTGGTATGATATCTTTCAAAAAAGGCATGCTTTATTACGGAATTTTCCGCTTATCGGTCATGGAAGATATTGGATGGAAAGCCTCCGCCCAAAGATTAACCAGTATTTTATTGAATCTGATCTTGATGGGCGTCCTTTCAGTCGTATATTGAGAAACATTGTATATCAGCGTGCTAAGCAAGCTTTGGATACCAATCCTTTCGGCACTCAATTTGATTTATATGCCGAGGGTTACGAGTGGATGAATCATTCATTGGCTGCAAAACATCGTGAAGCATTGGAAGTCGATCCCCGGGTAATTATTGGAGGTCCTCAATGTAAAAAGCCTTATTCAGCCAGTTTACTGAATATATCTGCCATGAGTTTTGGCTCATTGAGCAATCGGGCGGTGAGGGCATTGAACCGGGGAGCCCTGCAAGGTGGCTTCTATCATAATACCGGTGAGGGTGGATTAAGTCATTATCATTTGCAGGAAGGAGGTGATGTGGTTTGGCAAATAGGTACCGGATATTTTGGATGTCGCGATAATGCGGGTCATTTTAATGAAGCATTATTTCAGGAAGGTGCTTGTAAGGAACAAGTTAAAATGATTGAGATAAAGCTTTCCCAGGGAGCTAAGCCGGGACATGGGGGCATATTGCCGGCCAGGAAAAACACAGAGGAAATTGCAAGAATCAGAAAAGTAAAACCCTTCGAAGATGTAATATCTCCCCCTGCTCATTCTACCTTCGATTCGCCCAAAGGATTGCTTCAATTTGTTCAAAAACTCCGGGATTTATCGCATGGAAAACCGGTGGGTTTCAAGCTTTGTGTCGGCCGGAAAGAAGAATTTCTCAGTATTTGTAAAGCCGTTGTCGAAACAGGTATTTATCCTGATTTTATAACTGTTGACGGTGGTGAAGGCGGAACCGGAGCAGCACCACTTGAATTCAGCAATTCGGTGGGTATGCCTCTGCGCGAAGGTCTTGCTTTTGTCCATGATGCATTGGTAGGATTTGGTATCCGGAAAGAAATTAAGCTAATAGCTTCAGGAAAAGTAATAACCGGTTTTCATCTTTTCAGAACCTTGGCCCTTGGCGCTGATCTTTGTAATTCAGCGAGAGGTATGTTGCTCTCATTGGGTTGTATTCAGGCTTTGGAATGCAATAAAAATACTTGTCCTACAGGAATTACTACCCAAAATCCAAGCCTTGTAGCCGGTCTGGATATCGACAGTAAGGCCGGACGGGTAGCATGCTTTCATGCCGAGACCATGGAAAGCCTGATGGAATTGATAGCTGCTGCCGGTTTGAATGGACCCAACGATATTAAGCGGAGTCATGTATATCGAAGAGTTTCTTTAAATCGTACCGAACGATATGATAGTCTTTATCCTTATATTATATCAGGCGCTATGTTGAATGAAAATTTCAGTGGTGAATTAGCACCTTTGTTGAAACATCTGGATTCAACACATTTTTAATACCGGTCTGCTACTTCTTTATTGATGGATATCCGAACTCAGGCTAAATAAAAACCACTGCTCAAAAGCAGTGGTTTTATCTCTTATATCTTGATTGTTTATTTAGTACACTTCACTCCGCGGAAAAGCGGCATAACTAATTCGCAAAGCATTCGCTTTACGCAGCTCTTGTTTTACATCGGTAAGAATACCAATTTTTGTTTTTTTATCTACTTTAAGCGATACATTAAGAAACCTGCGTTTGCTTTCGGGCATATTAGCTCTTTCATGCGCAATAAATAAACCTACATCGCCAACTTCGGCAAAAGCATCATTTAATTGAATTTTAGGAGCTGAACCCCATAATTTTTTATTAAGCGGGCTACCTACATAGATATAACTAACCAATGTTCGTTTAGCCAGTTTTTTTAATTCAGTTGCTTTTGGAAGTGTGTTTTCAACTTTTAGACTTACTTCCCGCATCACGGTGGATACCATGAAGAAAAATAAAAGGATGAAAATAATATCCGGCAAGGAAGCGGTTGAAATAGCCGGAGTAGTATTGCTTCTTTTTGTTTTAAATTTAGCCATAATTAATGCTCTCCGTAGTCTAAGGGTTCTGCTTCAGATATTCGCAATGGATACAATTTTTTTACTACAGCACGGTCGGCACTGTCCAAATCATTGTAGATCGATCCATAGGTTCCATTTGAATATTCGTCACGCAATTCATTATATGCTGCCAACAATTCATTATATACACCAATATATCTTTCGTAGGAAGTACCCCGGTCACCACGAAATGAAATAACAGCAATTTGTGGGTTATCGGATAAGGTCGGATCTTCTCCTTTATTGTTGATGAAACGTTTAGCTTTATTTTTTAAATCTTTAATATCGGTAATTTCATTTTCAACCAAAAGATCATCATGAGAATTGACCACAACAATAAACGCATTTCTATCTTGTAATTCGGTTTCAGGAGGTGGTTCATCACTCCATGGAGGCAATACAACCGATATGCCTTTGTCCACAGCCATCCGGGTGGTTACCAGAAAGAATATGAGCAAAAGGAATGCAATGTCAGCCATAGAGCTGGCATTAATTTCGGTACTGGGCCTGTTTTTTGATTTTGCCATGAATTAAAGCTTGTTTTATTTAAACAAAGTTCTTACTTCACCCCAAATGAAGATCAGTACTGTTGCGACAAACATAATGATAAAACTATTTAATCCTGCTTCTACCAATCTTGATGTAGATGAACTGGCAATAATTTCTTTGTTACCTTCAACCACGCCCCATACTGTTTCGCCCGATGCCAATACATAACCAAGCACAAATACAAGTGCCATAATACCAAAACCAATAAGTGCTTTCAGACCTTGTTTGGGTTGTTGAATCAGAAATATTATTGGAAATATAATAGCAGTTGCCATAGCAATTACAATCATTACTTTGCCGGTACCTAAGCCAATGGTAGTTGGTTTGAATACACTGACAACCGTAAGTATTCCGGCAATCAGGAAAATACCGTTTCTAAGATATTTTTGAATCTTTTCCATACGCTTTATTTGAACGGATTAACCTTTAAGTACATTGTATTTCACGAGCATGTCAACAATTGTGATGGAAGCATCTTCCATGTTATTGGTCAGCGAGTCGATTTTCGATACTATATAGTTGTAAAACACTTGAAGTATAACGGCTACAATTAAACCGAATACGGTAGTCAGCAAGGCTATTTTAATACCCCCTGCAACTAATGAAGGATTGATATCACCGGCAATCTGAATTTTATCGAATGCATCAATCATACCGATAACCGTACCCATAAATCCGAGCATAGGGGCAATGGCAATAAACAGGGATATCCAAACCAATCCTTTTTCTAATAATCCCATTTGTACAGAGCCATAGGAAACAATGGATTTTTCCACAATTTCAACGCCTTCGCTAGCCCGGTCGAGGCCTTGATATATGATACTTGCTACCGGTCCGCGGGTTGAACGGCAAATTTCTTTTGCGCTATCAACATCTTTGTTTTTTAAAGCATCTTCGAGCTGATCAAACATTTTATTGGTATTGGCGGTAGCCAAATTCAGCGTAATAATCCTTTCAATACAAAGGGCAAGACCGATAATCAGACAAATCAAGATGGGGGTCATAAATAAAGGACCACCTTCAATAAATTTTTGTTTTAAAATATTGGTCAGGTTGTCTTCTGAAGTATTTTCTTCGTCTGTCTTTGTGGTGTTGTCCTCAGCAGGAGCTGCTACGGGTTCATCAGTGCTTGCATTGGTGTTTTCAATGCTTGCCGAATCAGTATTCGAGTTTGAACTGTCTTGAGCTGTTAATACATTGCTGCTTAAAACAATTATACCGATTACTGCAAATAGAATCATCAGTTTTTTCATGTTCGATGTTTTTGTTGCTTTAAATTTTGCCGAAAATTAAAAAAGAGTTCTGTAATATTCCAATCCTGTTTATAGATCCGTGTTTATTTTTTTATTAATAATGGGTATTTTAACTTAGTTATCTTGTTTTTTGCTATAAATTAATTTAATAGAGTTTTAATAATTAAAACTTGCGGAGAGGGCGGGATTCGAACCCGCGGTACCCTTTTGGAGTACACACGCTTTCCAGGCGTGCACCTTAAACCACTCGGTCACCTCTCCCGGACCCGGTCCTTTCCATTTTATAAAAAAATGACAAGGCACAAAAGTCTAAAAAATTACTAGTAATAACAAATAAATCAAAGCATTCGCATTTTGCGTCCTTCATATTTATGTCATGATATACCTTGAAATATTTTTATTGCGTTTTTAGTCGTTTGCCGGATAAGCTCTTTTTGATCACAAGTTTGAATTTCTGCAATCTTTTTGGCTATGATGGGCAAGTAACTGCTTTCGTTTCGTTTGCCTCGATATGGGCTGGGCGATAAAAAAGGCGAATCTGTTTCCAATACAATATGCTCTGGTGAGATAGCGGCAAGGGTTTTGTCTAATCCCCCATTTTTAAAAGTGACTACACCACCGATACCCATAAGGAATGTTTTATACGATATGATTCTTTCGGCTTGCTGAGGGCTTCCTGTGAAACAATGAAATATGCCGCGCAATCCACGGTTAAGGTAGCTTTCGACAAGTTGAAACAAATCATCAAAGGATTCTCTTGCATGCAATACAACCGGTAAATTATATTCCAATGCCCATTCAAACTGAATCTTTACTGCTTCTTTTTGTTGCTCTTTGAAACTGGTATCCCAATAATAATCTAATCCGATTTCTCCTATGGCACAAAAAGCATGGCCATGTTTCTGCAACATGCTTTCAACATGTTTTAGCTCATTTTCAAATTGCTTATTGACTGACGAAGGATGCAAACCCATCATAGGTACACACATTGCCGGGTAATCGCTTGCCATTTTCATCATGGCTTCTGTTGTAGTATGATCTATATTGGGCAATAACAATTTTTGTACTCCTGCTTCTTTGGCACGCAAGATATTTTCATGCCGGTCAAGATCAAATTGTTCGAGAAAAAGATGTGTGTGTGTATCTATCATGAGCTATTTTTCAACCCTGTTTAATCCGGTAAAATTCTTGCTTCCCAGGATTTCTTTTGGCAATATTCAAGAGCTTTCGGTAAAAATACTTTCATTTTCTCAATTGTTCTCATTTTATCGTGCAACACAATGATGGAAGCAGGTTTTACATTCGTGCTGAATACTTGCCACATCTGTTCTGCCCTTACCTCTTTATGATAATCGTATAACATCAGGTCCCACAATATAATCTTCATTCCCGATTGAAGTAGTTTTCTTTTTTGGCCTATTCGGATATGCCCGTAGGGTGGACGGAATAAATTTGATTGGCTAATCTTTCGTCCCTTGGCTACATTTTTCATCCAAGTGTTTGCCGGGTGTCGGATAGCATCCAGATGACGGTATCCGTGATTCCCAATTTGATGACCTTCTTTTTGCATCTTTTCCTTTAATTCAGGATAATGTTCTAATTTTTCACCCAGACAAAAAAAAGTAGCTTTTGCATCATATTGCTTTAGTATCTTGAGAATATACGGAAGCGATTCGGGATTGGGGCCATCATCAAAAGTAAAGTAAACTGCATGCTTGTTATCAGGCCCTTGAAAAGAAACACCCTTTTGAAACCATCTGGCCCATTTTGGATAAGTATAAAATTTCATGCCCTCTGATTAATGTTTAATTTTGCAAAACTTTTCAAAAATTTAATAATGTCATCAAATATACGTGTTCGTTTTGCACCAAGCCCTACCGGTCCTTTACATATTGGAGGAGTAAGAACAGCTTTATACAATTATCTTTTTGCGGCTAAAAACGGTGGAACTTTTATTTTGCGAATTGAGGATACCGACCAATCCCGTTATGTTCCCGGTGCCGAAAATTATATTATCCGTTCTTTGGAATGGGCCGGATTAATGCATACCGAAGGGGTCGGGCAAGGAGGTGATTTCGGACCATACCGGCAATCGGAGCGTAAGGAAATATACCGGCAATATGCCATGCAATTGATTGATTCAGGACATGCTTATTATGCTTTCGATACACCTGAGGAGCTTAATGATATGCGTGAACGTATGCGCAAACAAGGACTTCCTTCTCCTCAATATAATGCTATTTCAAGGCAGTATATGAAAAATTCTGAAACGCTTCCACGAGAAGAAACACAAATCCGGCTTGACCGAGGTGACAAATTTGTGATTCGTATTAAAATGCCCAGAAAAGAAGAAGTGAAATTTGAAGATATGATTCGCGGTTGGGTAGCTTTTCAAAGCGATCAACTGGACGATAAGGTTATTTTTAAATCAGATGGTATGCCAACCTATCATCTGGCCAATGTGGTTGACGATCACCTGATGAAAATAAGTCATGTTATCCGGGGGGAAGAATGGCTTCCATCTACCCCATTGCATGTCTTGCTTTACCGCTATCTCGGTTGGGAAACCGAAAGACCGCAATTTGCCCATCTTCCCCTTATTTTACGCCCTGACGGGAATGGAAAACTTAGCAAACGAGATGGCGACCGGCTCGGCTTTCCGGTTTTCCCTTTGGATTGGAAAAATGAGGAAAATGGCGATACGGCATCCGGATTTCGTGAACGGGGTTTCTTCCCTGAGCCTTTTATCAATATGCTGGCCTTCCTGGGTTGGAATCCCGGTACCGAACAAGAAATATTTTCTAAACAGGAATTGATTAACGCTTTTGATATCAGCCGGATTAATAAATCCGGTGCCCGTTTCGATTTCGAAAAAGCCAAATGGTATAATCAACAATATCTTAAATCGCTATCTGATACTACATTGGCCGGTGAACTTCTTCCCCTGTTGAAACAAGCAGGTTTTAATCATCCTGCCGGATATGTAAAAGAAGTATGCCGATTGTTTAAAGAAAGAGTATATTTTCTGAATGATTTTATTCAGGAGGGAAGTTATTTCTTTCAACAACCTGCTGTTTACGATAAAAAAATAATTCGTAAAAAATGGAATACATCCATACAAACTATTTTCTCTGATTTATTGGCTACTTTTAAATCTTTATCTCAATGGGATGCCGGCAGCATCGAAATAGTGATAAAAGCATTGATTAATCAAAAGAATTTGAAATTCGGTGATATACTGCCGGTCTTCCGGGTAATGCTTTGTGGTACCCTGGCCGGACCACCCATTTTTGAAGTAGCTGAACTGCTTGGTAAAACGGAAACTTTGCAGCGAATGGAAACCTTTATTAAACTTAATGAAGCATAATATGAAGCTTAAATTACTCAGTCTCTTGCTGTTTACCGGATTATTTTGGAGTGGATGTGTAAGCATTTATTATAATCGCTTCCCGGGCACAGCCTTGAATGAAATACCCAAAAAATTTCAAGGCCATTTTAGTGGAGAAAGTATTACGGAAACAGATAATTTCTTCCTGCTCTATGAAATGGATACCCTATCAGGTATTATGGAAACCAAAATCAATTATGAAATTGATGCCCATAGCTTTAATATCCTCAGAAAGAAACCGGTATCATATACTTTGAGTGATACGCTGGTTTTTTCAAAATATAAAAAATATTACTTCATAAGTAATAAAACTTTGGATGGATGGGAAATGGCTTTAATCGATAAATATCACGGCTCATTGCGGCTCACCCCTATCTGTTATAATCTGAATGATTCTACCACTGTTCAAATTGTAGAACAATATTTCAATACCAATAACAGCTCTTCAAATGTGATTATGAATGAAGAAGCTTTAATTTTGTATTATAAAGACAGATTGAAGGGCAAGAATTATATTCTATTACACAAACACTAAATTATGCCGAAAAAGAAACCATTAAAAGGTAAGCCGGTAGTCAACGAAGAAGTTGACGGCCTCGATGTAACGGTTAATAAATTCGGGCAAATAGAAAGCCATTTCGATATGAAAAAAATCATTGAATTCCTGAACCGGAATGTTGATGATAAAAAACTCAGAGACCGGGAAGATATTGATGATGAAGGTGAGTTTTTAAAAGACGAAAAAGAAAAACCTGATTCTGATGAAACGGCCGATACGGGTACTGATTGCTAAAGTAGGCCTCGATGGTCACGACCGGGGCGCCAAAGTAATTGCTGCGAGCTTACGCGATGCCGGTATGGAAGTCATCTACACCGGCCTCCGGCAAAGTCCCGAAAATGTTGTTCAGGCTGCCCTGCAGGAAGATGTCGATGCCATTGGTGTGAGCATTCTTTCCGGTGCCCACATGACCGTTTTTCCGCGTATCCTCAAACTGATGAAAGAAAAAGACCTCAACAATGTCTTGCTGACAGGCGGTGGTATTATTCCTCCCGATGACATGATTAAACTACAAGAAATGGGCGTTGGTAAACTATTTGCCCCGGGTACCGATACGCGCAATATTGCTTCCTATATTGTTGATTGGGTAGAAAAATACAGACAATATTAATTTTATCTGGTTTGTTTTATTTGATAATCAAAATCTTTTCAAATGAAAAAACAGTATTTACTTGCTCTTTGTATCATGCTTGCTTTTCATCTTGTTCAAGCACAAAGCGAACCTGAAAGGTTTTATAATGTTAGCAAATACAAAGCTGATATTACCTTTGATATTCAAGGAAAATCAGTATCATCTGACGAATATGGCCAAAGCAATAAAACCTATCATGAAAGCTATAATTGTGTCTTTGTTACCGACACAGGTGTTTTTCAAGGCTTGGATATCTTTCAAACCGATAAGGAACGCGAAACCCACGAAAATGATGAAGTATCATCCGGTGATTTTCTTGAAGGTATTGATATGGACAGTGTGATGCAAGCCATGGAAAATTCCGGTATCAACCCTTCCATGATGAACGAAGTTATGGGTGGCATGAAAGATATGAATGCTGCCCATGTGTCTTTCAATAAATATAAAAGCTGGATGACGAATATGGTAGTCGGTACTTGTGATGTAAATTATAAGGTAAACGGCTCACTCGAAGAAAATAATAAAGAATATGCAGGAGAAGGGGGAGGCTGGTGTTATACTTCCTATTCAGAATCTTATCAAGGCAGTTTGCATGATTCCTATAAACCTTTTGATCATAATCCAATGGGTGTAGTTTTCTTTTTAAATCTTGAACAAAATTACTATTACATTGTGTTTGCCCACGGGCTGCCGGACAATTTCCGAATCAATGGACAATGGTCATCGACCAATTCATGCGGTGATCCCGGTCATGGTACAATAGACAAACATATTGAGAGCATCGTATATTCTGCCAACGAAAAACAAGCATGGATATTCAGAAAAGCACTTCCTCAAAATGGAATGAATATTACCGGTTCTGAAGATATTACTGATTCGGTGAATGTCGTGAACAATTGGAAAGATACCGATGTCAGGGTAATATTAAATTGGAACATCTATCCGGCCGATCAGGAAGTTCCCGAAGTATTTATTGCTTATGACGATGAAGGAAAAGTTTGGATTCCGGAAGATGATAATAGTGTAGATGCTTTTCTGGAATGGGATGCATCGGTAAAACCAGAAGCCGTTCAATGGGAATTGACCGATGTATCGTCAGAGCCGGGTACTTGTATGAACAGCAAATCGGATGAAACCGGTAAAGATTTGGAATTTGCCGAAGAAGCAAAAGCATTGGGATATACCATCACTCAAACGGATGACGGTTTTAAAGCAGAAAAAACCCATGATATTCATTCCCTGGTCGAACATATCACCATTAATTCAAAAGATTTTGGAGCCTATGCCAAACTGAAGGGAAGAATAAAAATAAACGGAATATGGTTTGATGCCCGGCAAGAAGAATT
>JAJRWN010000070.1 GCA_024276745.1 Bacteroidota bacterium | reverse complement strand
CAATAATTCATCTACCTGATTGGCTGTAGGGCGAATTTCAATAAGCGGATCAAGCAATCCGGTTGGCCTTACTACCTGCTCTACAATGACCCCCTCGCAATGTTCCAACTCATAGTTTGCCGGGGTTGCACTTACAAAAATGATTTGATTGACAAGTTGTTCAAATTCCTGAAAATTTAATGGCCGGTTATCCAGTGCCGAAGGTAAACGGAATCCATAATCAACCAAATTCATTTTTCTAGACCGGTCGCCTCCATACATAGCACCTATTTGCGGTATGCTTACATGGCTTTCATCAATCACCATCAAATAATCGTCCGGGAAATAATCGAGCAAACAAAAAGGACGATCGCCCGGATTGCGTCTGTCCAGAAAACGTGAATAATTTTCGATGCCCGAACAGTACCCTAATTCACGAATCATTTCCACATCAAATTGCACCCTTTCTTTCAGCCGTTTTGCTTCATAAAATTTTCCGATTTATTCAAAATATTGGACTTGTTTTTCCAGTTCATCCTGAATTTCATATAAAACTTCCTGAAGCTGTTCGCGGGGAGACAAATAAATATTAGCAGGAAAAACCGCCAATTCTGAAATAGATTCAATACTCCGGTTGCTTTCCGGATCAATCATTTCCAGCTGTTCAATTTCATCACCAAAAAAAGTAATCCGGTAAGCCAAATCGGCATAAGCCGGAAAAATATCAACCGTATCTCCCTTTACTCTGAAAGTACCCCGTTTAAAATCGGTTTCTGTTCGCGAATACAAGGCATTTACAAAGCTGAAAAGCAGCTGATCACGAATAACACTTTGACCAATTTCAAGCCGGATAATATTGTTTTTAAAATCAACCGGATTACCTAAGCCGAAAATACACGATACGGAGGCCACTACAATAATATCTCTGCGTCCCGATAATAAAGAAGACGTAGCCCGTAGCCTGAGCTTTTCAACTTCTTCGTTGATCGACAAATCTTTTTCAATAAAAGTGTCAGTAGTAGGAACATAAGCCTCAGGCTGATAATAATCATAATATGAGACAAAATATTCAACAGCATTATCAGGAAAAAACTGTTTAAGCTCACCGTAAAGCTGGGCAACCAAAGTTTTATTATGACTGATAATCAAAGTGGGTTTTTGTACTCGCTGAATAACATTGGCTATCGTAAAAGTTTTACCCGATCCGGTTACTCCCAAAAGTGTTTGATATCGATCACCACGCAAAACAGCTTCAGTAAGCTCTTTGATAGCCGTTGGCTGATCACCCGTAGGTTTAAAATCTGAAATAATCTGAAATTTCATGAAAACGATAAAAGCTTTAGGTAAAAAAGTACTTCCCTTTTTTGTTTGGATTTAAAATATACAATTTAAATACAAGAATCGCTATTTTTGAACTAAAATCATGATTCAATTATGTTAAAAGACATTGTTGCCATATCCGGGATGAGTGGATTATTCAATATTGCCGCACAAAGAGAAGACGGTCTCATCGTAACCGTCTTGGGTGAAGATAAGAAGCAATTTGTATCGAACCGGAAATATATTTTCACTCCTTTAGATAATATTACTGTTTATACCAGCGGAGAAGGACTTGAACTTAAAGAAGTGTTTAGGCGAATGAAAGAAAAAGCAGCTATTCATACACCACCCGGTAAAAAAGCATCAAAAGCAGATTTAGAAAGCTATTTTGCAGAAATTGTTCCTGATTACGATCGCGATCAGGTATATCAAAGTGATATGCGAAAAATCATAAAATGGTATGTTTTGTTGGATAGCCAAAATTTAATAAGAGCAGAAAAAGAGCAAGAGGAAGATAATCAGAATAAGAACTGATACTAATCTGTCTAAATCAATAAACTGCGGTCGACTGAAAAATATATATGCAAGAAAGCAAGCTTATCATACCGACAAAAAGACCCCGGAATTTTGTAAGTCAGGATTTTCAATTGAACAATTGGTCAGGATTAAAACCTTATCTTGAAAATCTTCAATCCCGTAACCTGAACAGTCTTGATGAATTGCTACAATGGTTAAAAGACAGAAGTGAACTTGAAGCCGTATTGGCCGAAGAAGTCAGGTGGCGTTATATTCGCATGACTACCGATACGGAGAATAAAGATTATACAGCAGCCTATCGTGCTTTTGTTCAGGATATCGAGCCAAAAGCTACTCCGGTTTTTAATCTTCTTGATAAAAAACTGGCTGCTTGCCAATATATTCATAAGCTTCCGGAAGACGAATATTTGATCTACCTGAGAAATGTAAAAAACAGGCTTAAAATTTTTAGAGAAGAAAACATACAACTTATTGCTTCTCTCAAAGTAAAGGCCAACGAATTTGCACGCATAAGCGGAAAAATGACGGTTGAATTTAAAGGTAAAACACTCACCTTGCAACAGGTGTCAAATTACCTGAAAAGCACCGACCGGGCAGAAAGAGAGCATGTTTTTCATCTGATAAGCGACAGACGACTACAGGATAGCGATGCTCTGAACAATTTATTTGATGAATTAATCAAAGACCGGAATCAATTAGCGCTCAATGCCGGTGAAACAAATTACCGTGATTATAAATTTAAAGACCTGGGCCGGTTTGACTATACCGTTGAAGATTGCTTTGCTTTCCATCATTCCATTCAAAAAGCTTTTCGTCCATTAGCCGATGCCATTAGTCAACGCAGAAAAGAGCTCATGAGATTGGACAGCTACCGGCCATGGGATGGAGCCGTTGATCCATTTGGCAGAAAGGCCTTAAAACCTTTTAATGATACGAAAATACTTATCGACAAAACAATCTCCTGTTTCAATAAGCTGGATCCATTTTTTGCCGAATGTCTTAATATCTTGCAAGAAATGGGTCATCTCGATCTGGAATCAAGAATAGGAAAAGCTCCGGGTGGCTATAATTCAACCTTACCCGAAATAGGTGTTCCTTTTATTTTTATGAATGCCAGTGGTTCATCAAGAGATGTACGCACCTTATTGCACGAAGGAGGCCATGCGGTTCATTCCTTTTTGATGCGCAATATTCCTTTTGTACCAAACCGGAATATACCCTCTGAAGTAGCCGAACTTGCTTCCATGTCGATGGAATTATTAAGCATGACTTATTGGGACACATTTTACGATAATGAAAAAGATTTAAACCGGGCTAAAATTGAACAACTCGAAGGAGTAGTAAATATTTTTCCCTGGATTGCCCGGATTGATAAATTTCAACATTGGATTTATACCCATCCCAATCATACACAAAACGATAGAAGAGCTTATTGGCTAGAACTTACCGATGCCTTTGGCGATCATGTGGTAGATTGGTCGGGTTTGGAAAACGAAAAAGCCAATAGTTGGCAAAAACAACTTCATCTGTTCGAAGTACCTTTTTATTATATTGAATATGGTATCTCCCAATTGGGTGCTATTGCAATATGGAAATCGTATAAAGAACAGCCGGAAGAAACAATCAAGCGATATAAAGAAGCCTTATCTCTGGGCTATACCAAACCAATTAGTAAAATTTATGAAACAGCCGGAATTGCTTTTGATTTCTCTGAAAGCTATATCAAATCATTGGTAAGCTTTGTAGAAAATGAATTAAAAACACTCTACGGTTCAGTCTGATTTATTAAAGGCTGGTTTTTACTTTTTCCCATTTTTTGATTTGCCACAATGAATTACCGGTACAAAGATGATTGCCGTCAACATCTTCAATAATAACTTCGCAATTTACCAATACCTTATCTTCGGTTTCAAGTGTTTTAATTACTTTCTCCTGAAGCCAGTTTTCGTTAAGTTCAAATCGTCCGATGGCGGCTTTTTTCCCTTGATAGAAATATTCCATTTCAAGTTTCTTCATAATTATCCTGTACTTTACATTGCCCAGCCTTGTAAGCAACATAAAACCTCCTGTAAACTCGGCCAAAGTAGCCAAAGCACATGCGTGTAAACCTCGCAAATGGTTGAAATTTCTTTTTCTATAGGGTAAAAATGTTTCAATATTGTGGTCGCTTAATTTCGTGAT
>JAJRWN010000004.1 GCA_024276745.1 Bacteroidota bacterium | reverse complement strand
ACTCGGCTTTAATTTCTTAACTTTGCCGGCATTATCCGGCCATCAAAATCCCTGACCATGCCAAATCAAAATGATAAATTTTTCAAAGAGGGTCTTACATTCGATGATGTACTCATTATACCTGCACATTCAGACGTATTACCTCGCGAAGTAGATATCAGCACTCAGCTAACCAGAAATATCAACATTAATTTACCGATTATTTCTGCAGCCATGGATACAGTTACAGAATCGAAACTTGCCATATCAATAGCACAGGAAGGTGGTTTGGGTATTCTACATAAAAACATGACGATAGAACGTCAGGCGCATAAAGTACGAAAAGTAAAAAGATCGGAAAGTGGATTAATACGCGATCCGATTACACTACATGAAAATGCAAGCATAGCTGAAGCACAGCGTATCATGTCTGAGAATAAAATTGGGGGAATACCCATAGTAGATAAAAATCAGAGATTGAAAGGAATTGTAACCAACCGTGACCTTCGTTTTATTCCGGATACCTATGAGCAAGTGAGCCAAATCATGACCAAAGATTTGATAACAGCCCCTGTAGGAACCGATTTAAAAAAAGCTGAAAAGATTCTTCAAAAGCATAAAATTGAAAAATTACCGATTGTAGATGCATCGGGTAAGCTCAAAGCTTTGATAACCTTCAGGGATATCTTAAAACTACAAAGTTTTCCATTGGCAAGTAAAGATCAATATGGTCGATTACTGGTAGGTGCAGCCGTAGGTATCACCCGCGATATGTTTGAACGGATTGATGCTTTGGTTCAAGCCGGGCTTGATGTAGTTTGCATTGATACGGCACATGGTCATTCACAGGGTGTATTGAACGCAGTAAATGATGTAAAAAAAGCCTATCCGGATTTGGAAATCATCAGTGGTAATATAGCTACAGGAGAAGGAGCCAAAGCATTGGCCGATGCAGGAGCCGATGCGGTGAAAGTAGGCGTAGGCCCGGGTTCAATTTGTACTACACGGATAGTAGCAGGGGTGGGTGTACCACAATTAACCGCTATTTATTTAGCGGCTAAAGCACTACACGGAAGCGGTATCCCAGTAATAGCAGACGGTGGTATCCGATATTCTGGTGATATGGTAAAAGCACTGGTTGCCGGAGCTTGTGTTGTTATGGCCGGTTCGCTGTTTGCCGGTGTAGATGAATCACCCGGTGAAACCATCATTTATGAAGGACGGAAATTTAAAATCTACCGGGGAATGGGTTCTTTGGGAGCCATGCAACAAGGATCGAAAGACCGCTATTTTCAAGATGCAGAAGATGATATAAAAAAACTGGTTCCTGAAGGCATCGAAGGAAGAGTACCCTATAAAGGAACCCTTAAAGAAGTAATGACCCAATATGCAGGAGGCTTAAGATCGGGAATGGGCTATGCCGGTGCAAAAAATATTGCCGCTTTGCAACATGCAAAATTTATTCGTGTCACTCATGCAGGTATGCTCGAAAGCCATCCACACAATGTTGTTATTACAAAAGAAGCACCTAATTATTCAAGATAAATCAAGATAAAAAAATTTATTGCCATGAGCAGCTTGATGGAAAAACCAAAATTGATATTAAAAGAAATTGAAGCTTTTGTACCCAAATCTATCGATGAGCTGGAACAATTCAGAATACAATACATAGGATCAAAAGGAATACTCAAGACCTTATTTGCCGAAATCAGAAATATCCCGAACGAGCAAAAAAAAATATACGGTCAATTAGTCAATGAGGTAAAGCAAGCAGCCGAAAAAAAAATCAATTTATTCAAACAGCAATTATCGAAAAAAGATAAGCATGATAAGCAACAAATTGATTTAAGTATGCCAGGGCCGGGCAATAATCCCGGTAGCCGCCACCCTATCAGTATCATCAGACAACAAATTATCGATATCTTTCATCATTTGGGATTTACCATTGCCGAAGGGCCAGAAATTGAGGATGATTGGCATAATTTCTCTGCGCTCAATCTTCCACCCGATCATCCTGCACGCGATATGCAAGACACCTTTTTCATCCAAAAAGACCCCGATATAGTATTGCGTACACATACTTCCCCGGTTCAAATCAGAACGATGGAAAAATATGACCCACCGATAAAAGTAATATCACCGGGGCGGGTTTATCGCAGCGATAACGATTCAACTCATTCACCGGTATTCAATCAGGTTGAAGGTATTTACATTGATGAAAAAGTAAGCTTTGCCGAATTAAAACAAACCTTGTATTACTTTGTAAAAGAAATGTTTGGTAAAAATACAGAGCTTCGCTTCAGACCTTCTTTTTTTCCATTTACCGAGCCATCGGCCGAAATGGATATTGCATGGAATAAAAACGGACAAAAAGAATGGATGGAAATTTTAGGTTGTGGCCTGGTAGATCCGGCTGTTTTATCAAACTGTAATATTGATCCTGATCAATATACCGGTTATGCTTTTGGTATGGGGGTTGAAAGAATTGCCATGTTAAAATTCGGAATCCGTGATATTCGTCTTTTCTACGAAAATGACATCCGCTTTTTAGAACAATTCTCTCCGGCTGTTTAACATTGCAATAAACATGATACATCTACAACCTATCCGAAACAAAACTCTTTGATTCGTATTTTCACCTTTGATGACAAGAAAATACCAGGATATTTTTCGCATAATCAGCATGCTCAATGCAGCAAAATGCTGGAATTTTCTATTAATACAATTTAGTTATTTTCTTGCCCGGATTAATCATAAACCCAATATCAAAGGATTGCCGCTAAGCATATCGGTAGAGCCTACAACCAGTTGTAATCTCAGATGCCCTGAATGTATCAGCGGATTACAGGCTTTTACAAGGTTTACCGGAATGCTTGATATAGATTTTTATCGCTTAAAAATTGATGAATGGAAAAAACATTTGATTTACCTGACCTTGTATTTTCAGGGTGAGCCCTATCTGCATCCTCAATTTTTCGAATTGGTAAGCTATGCAAAAACAAAAAAAATTTATACCTCTACATCAACAAACGGACATTTTCTTGACCCTGAAAAGGCAAAAGCTACCGTATGTTCAGGATTGCACCGCTTGATTATTTCTCTTGATGGTATAAGTCAGGAATCGTATGAAAAATACCGTATAGGCGGAAAACTAGATCGTGTATTGAATGGAATTGAAAACCTGGTAGCCTCAAAGAAAGCCTTACATTCGAAGACACCTTATATCATTTTGCAGTTTTTAGTATTGCGCACCAATGAAAAGCAGATAGATGCAGTAAAACGCTTAGGTAAACAATTAGGTGTAGATGAAGTAAAATTTAAAACGGCTCAATTGGCGGATTACAAAAATGGTAACCCGCTAATGCCTGAGCAGAACAAGTATTCCAGATACAAAAAAATGCCTGACGGCACTTATAAGATTAAAAGCAAGTATAGCAATCGCTGCTGGCGCATGTGGCATGCAGCGGTAATGAGCTGGGACGGTCAAATGCTTCCCTGTTGTTTTGATAAAAATGCACAGCATGAAATGGGTAATCTTAAGAATCAATCGCTGGCAGAAATATGGAATAACAAATCTTATACTCAATTTCGAACAAAGCTTTTCAGCAATAGGAAATCGATAGATATATGCCAAAACTGTACAGAAGGATTAAAGGTATGGACCTAAGATAGCCGGGCAATAACTCACTCATTATTTTCTTACTTTTACAGCATCATTCCAATAAAAAATATACGCTTTCATGCACCGCTATTTCCTCATTCTATTATTGACAATATTAACATCATTCGAAACACTTTCGGCTCAGCTGCCCCGTTCGGTAGGTATGGATCATGCCAGTTTTCTTGGTGGTAATCAGGCCGATATTCCGATAGCCGTAGCTTATGATGCCACTGGTAATATAATAGTTGCAGGCTATACAGCTTCAAGCGATTTCCCGGTTACGGGAACCGGTATTCAACAAAATTATGCCGGTGGTACTTTTGATGTATTTATTGCCAAATTTGATCCTGCTTTAGGAAACTTGCTGGCAGCTACTTATCTTGGAGGCAGTAGTGCCGATATTTTGACCGATATAATTATTGACGGGCAAAATAATATCATTATCAGTGGCCGAAGCAATTCAGCGGATTTCCCGGTCACAGCAAATGCCTTAGATACCTTACATGGTTATAGCCGGATTTTTGTATCTAAAATATCCAACAATCTGGATACCTTATTAGCCTCTACCATGGCAGGGCCTTCATTGGATGATCCTGAATATGGTCATATTGCTATTGCCATTGATAGCAATAATCAAATTCTTATAGCCGCCAATACACAAGCAGATAATTTCCCTTTACAGGGACCGGGTTATCAAAAAACTTATTCGGGAGCTACCGATGCCGTTATCATCAAATTATCATCCGGGTTAGACCAAATGTTATCATCTACTTATTATGGCTCACCCGGCAACGATTATTTATTCGATATTGCCGTTTCGAGCGATCAAAAAGTTTATGTAACCGGAAGCAGCAATTCAGATTCACTAAGCATTAACGGTACTGTATTTCGCGATACTTTTTCGGGAGCTACCGATGCCATTATTGCATGCTTTTCGTCTGATTTAAATCAGTTAATAGCCGCTGCTTATTATGGAGGAGTATTATTCGATCAGGCAAAACAAATAGAAATTGATCAAAACGGAAATTTATTTATTGCCGGTAATACCTGGTCTGATACTTTACAATTTGGGCCTTATGCTTACGATTATCATATCAATGGTGAATCGGATGTTTTTATTCTGAAAATAAAACCATTGCTAACCGAGATCATTACAGGCACTTATGTAGGAGGCAGCAATAACGAAGCACTTGCAGAACTAAGTATTGACAATAACGGTGCTTTATATCTTGGCGGAAGTACCTGGTCTGAAGATTTTCCTATCGATACTTTTTCATTTGATACTTCTTATACCAATTCCTATGCAGAAGGTTTTGCGATAAAATTCACTAATAATTTATCAAAACTCGTTGAATCCGGATACTTGGGGGGCAGCCTTGACGATGAAGTGGAAGCCATAGCCCTGGGGCAAAACGGGCAATTAATACTTGCCGGATGGACTCAATCCAGCGATTTCCCGCTCGATGCCAATGGTTTCGATACGCTATATCATGAGAATACAGACGGATTTCTGATAAGCACTCAATTGCCTTCAAGCGGAATATATCCTTTGCCCAAAACAGCGAATACTTTCAGTCTTAAAGGAAATTACTTTTGGGTAGAGATGAAAACGGCAGGATTGATTGAGGTTGATTACTTTTCCATTGAAGGCAAGCTTATTTATCATCAGAATTTAGGATATCATGCAGCAGGAACTTATCCGTTTCGTGTGTATAAATCAAACCGTACGATTCAGTTAATCAGGGTAAAAATGGGAAATAATATACAAGGTTCGGTAATGGGTTTTATACAACCCTGATAATAAGATAACGGTATCAAACGGTCATTATCTGATCTTCTTTAGCTTTAACATGTTTATCGACCAAATCATAATATTTCTTTGTTAATTCATCAATTTTATCTTCCGCCCTTTTGGCAATATCTTCCTCAAGGCCATCTTTTTGCATGGCTTTGATTTCTCCGATTACGTTGTGTCGTGCAGTTCGTAATCCAATTTTTGAATCTTCTCCCATGGCTTTTACCCGTTTCACAAAGTCACGTCTTCTATCTTCTGTTAAAGGAGGTAAATTTAATCGAACAAGCTCTCCGTCTTCCATAGGAGTGACTCCAATATTAGCAGCCATAATCGCTTTGACGATAGGGTCTATCATTTTTTTTTCCCAGGGCTGAATAACAAGTGTTTTCGAATCCTGAGCCATGATATTGGCCACTTGATTCAAGGGAGTTTGAGAGCCGTAATAATCAACAGATATGCCCTGGACCAAAGCCGGTGAAGCTTTTCCGGCTCTGATTTTTAATAATTCGGTTTCAAGATGAGCAATAGACTTTTCCATTTTTTCTATGGCTTCATCAACAAATAATTGAACTTCTTCTCTTAACATAGCAAATGCATTTAATTTATTGAAGATAATACAAATCAGACAACCAGTGTACCAATACGTTTGCCTTCAACAATGCTTAATAAGTTTCCAGATTGATTCATATTAAAAACCACGATAGGCAAATTATTTTCTTTACAGAGTGTAAAAGCGGTCATATCCATTACCGATAAATCTTTTTTAATTACTTCATCGAAAGAAAGATGATCGAAGCGGGTAGCTTCTTTTGATTTTTCAGGATCACCGGAATAGATACCGTCAACCCGGGTGCCTTTGAGAATAATATCGGCTTTAATTTCTACTGCTCTTAAAGTCGCTGCCGTATCGGTTGTAAAGTAAGGATTGCCTGTTCCAGCACCAAAAATTACAACACGGCCTTTTTCAAGATGTCTGATAGCTCTTCTCCGGATATAGGGCTCGCAGATTGCTTGCATATCAATGGCCGACATCAGTCTTGTTTTGAGGCCATTATTTTCGAGTACACTTTGCAAGGCCATACCGTTAATTACGGTCGCAAGCATTCCCATATAATCGCCTTGTGCCCGGCTGATGCCGTTTTCCTGACCTTTTAATCCTCTGAAAATATTGCCTCCTCCAATGACTATGGCAACTTGAATACCTAAGTCTGATACTGCTTTAATTTCTGAGGCATATTCTTGCAAACGGGTAGGATCAATGCCATAATGTTTATTACCAAGCAATGCTTCACCGCTTAGTTTTAGTAAAATACGTTTATAGGGAAGACTCATGAAGCAATAAAAGTAAAAAAAAAGAGGGAATCAAAATTCCCTCTTTATCAATATTTATCCAATCGAAAGTCGTTTGAAAGCTATAACTTGTGCATTAGGGTCAACCTCTTTCAGCATTTGCCTGACGGTTTTTGATGAGTCTTTAACAAATTGTTGATTCATCAAGGTATGTTCTTTAAAGAATTTATTAAGTCTTCCTTCAGCAATTTTTTCAACGATATGTTCTGGTTTGCCTTCGAGGATAGCTTGTTCGCGACCAATTTCAAATTCGTGCTTTCTGATTTTTTCGGGTACATCTTCAGGATTGATTGCTACCGGATTCATAGCAGCAATTTGCATGGCTATATCTTTTCCGGCCTGCACCAGTTGATCACTTCCTTTTTTATTCATGGCTAGCAATACACCAATGCGATAACCTGCGTGAATATAGGGCACGAGCAGTTCGCCTTGAACATGAGCAAATTGAGCGATTTCGATTTTTTCTCCAATTTTTCCAATTTGTTCAATAATGCGTTCGCTTACTTTTACCCCATCGAGTTGTTGGTTTAACAATTCACCAGCAGTATCGATATTGTTATCCAATGCAAGATGACTTAATGATTTGGCAAAATTGACAAAACCTTCATTTTTGGCTACAAAATCAGTTTCGCAACTAAGATGCAGTGCAATACCCTTGTTTTGGTCATCATTGGTTATTGCAATTACAACACCTTCGCGAGCTTCGCGTCCTGCTCTTTTTTCAGATACTTTTTGTCCTTTTTTACGTAAATGATCGATGGCTGCTTCGAAATCGCCATTTGTTTCTACAAGGGCTTTTTTGCAATCCATCATGCCTGCTCCGGTTTGTTTACGAAGCTTGTTTACATCGGCTGCTGTGATGGTCATTTCTAATTTTTTAACTTGTTTATGTAAAAATTAATTCTTTTTAGTGGCTTTGTTTTCAGCAGAATCTTTTTCTTTTTTCTCTAAAACCGGTGTTTCATTAGCGGTATCGGCAACCGGAGTTTGAACTGTTTTTCGTTTTCGTGCCGTTCTTTTTTTAGGTTTATTTTCTGTTGGTTCGCTGCTTGGTTTTTCTTTAGCAGCTTGTTCTTTTTGAGCTGCTTCAGCTTCAGCTTTTGCTTTTTTCCTTTCTTCCAGGCCCTCTTTTACGGCTTGTGTTAAATAATCTGTAATAATGGCTACTGCTTTGGTAGCATCATCATTTGAAGGAACAGGAAAATCTACTTTTGTTGGGTCTGAGTTGGTGTCAACCATGGCAAAAGTGGTGATATTTAAATTTCTGGATTCTGCCAGTGCAATATGTTCATTAGAAATATCGACAATAAATATAGCAGAAGGTATTCGGTTAAGTTGAGTAACACCACCTAATACCCTTTCCATCTTATCTCTTTCACGCGTCAAAACCAGCCGTTCTTTTTTGGTAATTGATTTTTCGGTAGATTCATCAGCAAGCATTTTTGTAATGGCTTGCATTTTTTTAATGGATTTACGTATGGTAGCAAAATTAGTAAGCATACCTCCGGGCCAGCGCTCGGTAACGTAAGGCATATTAACACTTTTCGCAGCATTGGATACCAATTCTTTGGCTTGTTTTTTAGTGGCTACAAAAAGGATTTTTTTACCCGAGCTTGCAATAGATTTCATGGCTGCGGCCGCTTCTTGAAGTTTTTCCTGGGTTTTGTTCAGGTCAATAATATGAATCCCCTTTTTTTCCATGAAAATATAAGGACGCATTTTAGGATTCCATTTCTTACGCAGGTGACCGAAATGAACTCCGGCTTCCAATAAATCTTTTGTATTAATCGATTGCATATTTGCTAAATAGATTGTTATTAATGAATTAGGCTGATTAACGTTTTGAATATTGCTCTTTCTTCCGGGCTTTTCTTAATCCTGGTTTTTTCCTTTCTACCGATCTTGGATCACGTTTCAGGTATCCTTTTGCTTTAAGCCTGGGTCTGAATTCTGGATTTATTTCACATAATATTCTGGAAATACCTAAACGAATGGCTTCTGCCTGACCTTTGATTCCTCCACCCGATACATTTACACTGATATCGTATTCTTTACCCATTTCGCAAAGTTGTAAAGGATCTTCAATATTGTAAAATAAATGATTGACAGAAAAGTAGTCTTTATAATCTTTTTTATTGATGGTAATTTTCCCTTTGCCGGCTTTGAAGTTTACCCGTGCAATGGCATCTTTCCGTCTTCCTGTTGCATTAAGTATTTCCATTGTTAGAATTTAATCGTTTTTGGTTTTTGTGCATCATGTTTGTGTTCAGAACCTTTGTATACAAATAATTTTTTAAAGGTAGCTCTGCCCAAACGATTCCTTGGTAACATTCCTTTTACAGCATGTTCTACAATTTTTTCAGGCTTTTGCTGAAGCAATTCTTTAATGCTTTTTCTTTTCTGACCACCCGGATATCCTGAATATGATAAATATTCTTTTTGATCAAATTTTTGACCCGATAATTTTACTTTCTCCGCATTGATTACAATGACATAGTCTCCACAATCTACATGAGGTGTAAAACAGGCTTTATTTTTCCCTCTTAATATCATGGCTATTTGAGTGCACATGCGCCCTAATGTTTGCCCTTCAGCATCTACAAGATACCAGTCTCTTGTGATATCTTCCTTACGTGCTGAACGTGTTTTATAGCTGTTCGTATTCACCGCTTATTCTTTAATTTAAAAATTGGACTGCAAAGATAGTGGAATTGATTTCAGAATACCAAGTATTTTTTAAAAATTTAGAAAAGAAACAAACATAAATTGCTGATAAACAGTAAACTTTTCGCACAAATTTTTTAGTCCATCCCTGATTATGTGTTATTAAGTAATTGATAATGAAAAGAATGTACCAGTTTGTATTTGCAGAAAAAGTATATGCTAATCTCTTCTTCCCAAATAAATCATAAGCAAATAAAGCAATGATGCCAATGAAGATAGTGCAGCTACCACATAAGTTGATGCTGCCCATTTGAGAGCCTTGGCCGCTTTATCGTGTTGCTGAGCACTTACTACATCAGACTGATTAAGCCAAACCAAAGCCCTTTTGCTGGCATCAAATTCAACCGGCAGGGTAATGAAACTAAATAAAGTAATCAACCCGTACATAAAAATACCAATCAGCAAGAGGCTCGGAAAAGTATTGATCAATATCAATCCCAGCAATACAATCCATTGCAGCATATTGGAAGAAAATTGAACAGCCGGTACTAATGTTGATCGCATTTGTAACCACCGGTATGCCGATGCGTGCTGTACGGCATGACCACATTCATGAGCAGCAACCGCTGCCGCCATAACACTGTTGGCAGAAAAAACGGCCGGGCTCAAATTCACTGTCTTATTGGCCGGATTGTAATAGTCTGAAAGCATACCCTTGGATTGTTGAACAACCACATCCTTTATATTATGGTCAGAAAGCATTTTTTCGGCAATTTCACGTCCGGTTAAGCCTGATGCAATTGGGATTGCACCATATTCTTTAAAACGTTTTTTCAATTGCCCGCTGACCAGCATTCCGATTCCGGCAAAAACAACACCAATTATCATTAATACATAGTATGAACCCATAGTAAAAGTTTATTCATTCAATTTTAAATTTTCTAATCAAAGATTATTCCATTAGAATTAATGGCAGACGGAATTAATGAAATTTAAGGGTTTTGAAATCAGCATCCGCTTCGGCACACAGACCACAATCTTCAATGGGTTCCAACTGAAGCATACCGGCCAAAAGACTTCCCGGAAATGCACTTAATTTATTATTATAATCCACTACCGATTGAACATAATCATTGCAAGCCGATTCCAATTGAAAACGGGTATCGTTCCAAGTTCTTTGTAAATGGTTAAAATCATGATTTGACAGTAATGCTTCCGGTTTTTCCAAACGGTTTATAAGCAAACTGATTTCCTTTTTCATTTTATTATTGATAACAATTTGCTGATCATGCCACGAGGATGAATCATGGGTTGATAAATGCTCCGTGGGAATAAATTCGTCTTTAATTTGTTTTTTTTGTGCATAATCTGTGATTTGTTTGGCCAAATCCACCAATTGTCTCCATAGTTTGTCAATCGAATGGAAACTGCGTTGCAACGCATTCTTTTTGGCTTTGATAGAAATCCAGGTGACTATCGTGGCAAGCAAACCCAATAAGACCATTAATGCTATAATCATAAACCAAGTATTAAAACAGACAATAAAGGTATGGCTTTGCAAAATAAAACACAAGTTCTGGTTTATGGGTTCGATGTAGTCGAAAGCATTAATCCGGCATGGCTCAATTCATTTAAAATTGCGAATACCTGTTCAGGATTGTCTGTTGTAACCAATCTGTTTCTAAACGGTTTGATATGCTTATATCCTTTAAAATAATTAGCATAATGTCTTCTCATTTCAAGGACACCCAATTTTTCACCTTTCCATTCTAAGGATCGGTTTAAATGTTCTTTACAAACAGCAATTCTTTCGTTCAGCGAAGGTTCAGATAAAAGCTCACCGGTAGTAAAATAATGTTTTATTTGCTTGAATATCCAGGGATGCCCAATACTTGCCCGGCCAATCATTATTCCATCTGGTGCATATTTATTTTTATATTCGGCTGCCTTTTGAGGATTTGTAATATCTCCATTTCCAAAAACCGGAATTTTAAGTCTTGGGTTATCTTTTACCCGTTTTATCCAATCCCAGTCGGCCTCGCCTTTATACATTTGAGATCTGGTACGGGCATGAATAGTGATAGCCTTGATACCACAATCTTGCAATCGTTCGGCCACTTCTACAATTCTTACTGAATTTTGATCCCATCCCAAGCGGGTTTTCACCGTAACCGGACAAGCAACTCTTTTTACAATTTCGCTTGCCAACAAAAGCATTTTATCCAGATCTTTCAGAATGGCTGCACCGGCATTTTTACGAACCACTTTTTTTACCGGACAGCCAAAATTAATATCAATCAATTCGGGATGGGCATTTTCAGCAATTTCGGCAGCTTTAATCATAGCATTGAGGTCGGCACCAAAAATTTGAATACCTATGGGTCTTTCCTCATCATAGATATCCAGTTTTTGAGTGCTTTTACCGGCATTTCGAATAAGCCCTTCTGACGAAATAAACTCAGTAAACATTAAATCAGCTCCAAACTGTTTGCATAAAGCTCTGAATGGAGGATCGCTGACATCTTCCATGGGGGCAAGCAGCAATGGAAAATTATTGAATACTAAGGAACCGATTTTTACCATAGCAATACTTTGAGTGCTTAATTGTTTTACAAAGTAAAATTATGGATTTTTGCCGCTATGCATGATTATTCGAAATTACCCACTCAATTTATCAGCAAAATGCTAATGCTGACAGGAATGGCCTTGTTGGGAGGAAGCTTATTTGGATTTGCCGGTGGATTCATTGCCCAATATTTTTATCCCATTGGTGATTTAAAGTTATTTATTCAAAGCTCTGAATTGCAAAGCAATCAACCTAGTGCCGCTTTGATCATTCAAGCCATGGCTTCGTTAGGAACCTTTGCGGTACCCTCGTTAATATTTGCATTATATGTTACCAAATACCGTTTATCCATATATTTTACTTTGCAAAAAAAACCTGCATTACTTCCGCTTATTATACTTTTTTTTCTGGCATTTTTGGTCAATCCTGTTGCCGATCTTGCATTTCAACTCAATCAACTACTGTATTTGCCCGACACATGGGGCCATGTTGCTCAATGGATTAATACACAAAACGAAAAAATTACCAATAACTACTCGGCTCTGCTCAGTTTCAATAATATAGGACAATTTTCGCTTGCCATGCTTACCATGGCATTAATACCCGCCATAGGTGAAGAATTATTTTTCAGAGGTATTTTGCAGCGATTAATTCAAAATCAAACCGGCCGGTCTCATGCAGGTATTTGGATTACAGCCTTAATATTTAGCCTTATACACATGCAACTAAGCCTATTCCTGCCACGCTTAGTGCTGGGTGCTTTTATCGGATACTTGTTTTGGTGGTCAGGACGATTGTGGTATGCCATTACTGCACATTTTATTAATAATAGTTTAGCACTTAGTATTTACTATTGTTTTCCTAATTTTGCCGAAACCAATACTTCCGGAATCCATGAAAATTGGACTTTTATGATTATTGCTTTGATATTATTTATGATATTTCTATACCTCTTTCATACTTTTGTCACACAATCGGCTATCAGGCATGGAAAAAGATTGGGTTAAAGTATTTAATACCGCTGTTCAATATGAGGCCGAAATTATTAAAGGTTTACTATTTGAGAACAACATTGAATGTGTAATTATGAATAAAAAAGATTCATCTTACGGATCTTTCGGATATCTCGAAATATATACTCACCAGACGAATGCACTACGTGCAACCCACATCATTCAAAAAAACAAACTATGAACAAATTCCTGCTACGCAGTATAACAGCTATAATCCTTGGGACTGCTGTGATTGCTGGGTTGCTATGGAGTGTGATTGCTTATTATTTTATTGTCTTAATCATTATCGGATTGGCCATTGTTGAATTACAAATGCTGTTGGAAAAAGAATATGGATTAAGCAAACGGCAATCTCAACTGAATACTTTATTGCTGGTATTCATGGCCGAGGTATTTTTTGCTACCACCGCATTGATCAACAGCCATGCCATTGACGGGAAATACTTAATAATACCCGCACTACTTCCTTTTATATTTTTCATCATAGAACTTGTCTCAAAAAATGACAAACCTTTTAAAAACATTGCGTATAACCTGCTAAGTTTATTATACATCTCAGCTCCTTTCGCGATGTTGAATTATGTGATTATAGAAAATAATAAATACCAACCGGAGCTTATTTTAGGCATATTAGTGATTATTTGGATCAACGATATTTTTGCTTATCTGACCGGATCGGTTATTGGAAAAACACCATTATTAAAAAGAATATCCCCAGCTAAAACAATAGAAGGTTTTACAGGAGGAGCAATAGCAGCTATTATAAGCGGCTATATAATCAGTACATTTTTTTTACAATTATCTTATAAGAATTGGCTAACAATTTCAGTTATAATAGTGATATTTGGGACGCTTGGCGATTTAATAGAATCTATGTTCAAGCGTAGTATAGATGTCAAAGATTCGGGAAAATTGATACCGGGTCACGGTGGAATCCTTGACAGGATAGATGCAGTGCTGTTTTCGCTGCCATTTGTAATTGGCTATTTAATTTTAAAATAATTTAAAAACACTAAAAATTTATGGGAACCGCAACAGCATCAGCACCGCGCATCTCAAAATCGAATGAGCGTGCATTGCAAAAGTTTATGGAGTACGTTGCTAAAAGAAATCAAGGTGAGCCTGAATTTCTTCAAGCCGTACAAGAAGTAGCTGCCTCCATTATTCCATTTATTGCAAAAAACCCCCGATTCAGGGATGCAAAAATTCTGGAAAGAATGGTAGAACCCGAAAGAGCATTCATTTTCAGAGTACCCTGGATTGATGACAAAGGAAACTTCCAAATCAACCGGGGCTACCGGATTCAAATGAATAGTGCCATTGGACCTTATAAAGGCGGCATTCGTTTGCATCCATCAGTAAATATCAGTATTCTGAAATTTCTCGCCTTCGAACAAGTATTTAAAAACAGCTTAACCACACTACCTATGGGTGGTGGTAAAGGTGGATCTGATTTTGATCCGAAAGGAAAATCCGATAATGAAGTAATGCGCTTTTGCCAAAGCTTTATGACCGAACTATCGAAATACATAGGACCTAATATTGACGTACCGGCCGGTGATATTGGTACTGGAGGAAGAGAAATTGGATATATGTTTGGCCAATACAAAAGGCTTAAAAACGAATGGTCAGGAGTATTAACCGGTAAAGCATTAACTTATGGTGGAAGCCTTATTCGTCCTGAAGCAACAGGCTATGGAAGTGTTTATTTTGCTCAGGCAATGCTGAATCATCATAAAACATCTATTGAAGGAAAAACAGCCATAGTTTCCGGCTCAGGAAATGTGGCACAATACACTATAGAAAAACTACTTCATTTAGGCGCAAAACCTGTGACTTGCTCCGATTCGGGAGGATATGTATATATTAAAGATGGTATCGACTTTCAACAATTAGAATATATCAAAGACCTTAAAAACAATCGAAGAGGAAGAATCAGTGAATTTGCAAAAGAATTTAATCTTCCTTATTTCCCGGCCGAAAAGCCTTGGTCTGTACCCTGCGATTTGGCATTTCCAAGTGCAACACAAAATGAAATTAACGAAAAAGATGCCAAAATACTGATTAAAAACGGTTGCTTCTGTGTAACAGAAGGAGCCAATATGCCATCGACTGCCGATGCTATCGATGTATATCAATCGGCAGGCATTCTCTACGGACCCGGTAAAGCCGCTAATGCGGGAGGTGTAGCTGTTTCAGGCCTTGAAATGTCTCAAAATTCTATCCGCTATTCCTGGACAAAAGAAGAAGTTGATGAGAAATTACACAATATCATGAATACCATACATGAAAAATGTGTAACCTATGGAACCAAGGGAAAAAGAGTGAATTATGTAAAAGGTGCCAATATAGCCGGCTTCATTAAAGTTGCCGAGGCAATGATGGCTCAAGGCCTTGTATAGGCAATCATCAAAAAATTGTAGTAACTTTACATCCGGTTCGGTGATTTATCCCCGAACCGGATTTTTCTTATGGACTACTTACACAAAGAAGGTCGAAGAATACTTCTTCATTTGTTTTTCGTATTGATGGCACTGAATATCATTTGGGGCGTATTGTTTCCTCAAAGACCAGTAAGTGCTATGATACTGATTGTTGCATCTGTAATCAGCATGCTTGTTGTAGCTGCATTTTTTCGAAACCCCAAACGATTTCCTGCCCCTGATGAATTAAAAATTATTGCTCCTGCCGATGGAAAAATTGTAGTGATTGAAGAAGTTGATGAACCTGAATTTTTTGGCGATAAAAGATTGATGGTTTCAATATTCATGTCGGTAAAAAATATTCATGTAAACAGAAACCCGATCAGTGGTTTAGTAAAATATATAAAATACCACCCTGGCCGTTATTGGGTTGCATGGCATCCTAAATCGTCAGAAGAAAATGAACGGACTTCAATCGTTGTAGGCAATAATAATATTGATATCCTGGTTCGGCAAATTGCCGGTAAGCTAGCCCGTAGAATTGTTTATTATCTTAGTGAAGGAGATAAAATTTTACAAGGTAGTGAATTTGGTTTTATAAAGTTTGGTTCGCGGGTTGATATTTTCCTCCCTCTTGATACTAAACTGAACATTAACCTGCATCAACGCGTTAAAGGAGGTGAAACGGTGATTGCCGAAATTGTCAAACCAAAAAATATTTAATAATGAAAAAGCTCAGTATACTTTTAGTGATCATAAGTTTTGCTGTTTTTACTGCTCAGGCACAAAGCACCAATAACACTACACCTTCGCCAACAAAAGTGAGTCAGGTAAACCCAAACGAATCCGTTCAATCGGTCAATAAAACCGTACCGGCTTCTACCGGTGCTGTCAATGGGCAACAACAATCATTGCAGGGTAATCACAAATCCTGTTGTGCTCATAGTGGAAATCAGGTCAATAAAAAATCTTGTTGCTCCGGTCAAGGCAATAAAGGGAAAAATTGTAATAAAGATCAGGGTAAAAAAGAAGATGACCAATAAACCGGCTGGTTTAAAATATTTCTATTAATTCTATTAAATTATGGATTTCGAAAGTTGGTTTTTCATTGTGATGAGCCTTGGCCAAGGGGTTATAATATACCTGATCGATACCGGCATTTTTAGCACCCATAATATCAACTTCCCAATTGTCACCAATATAAATTGATTCGTCAGACACGGCATCAGCCTGCTTCAATGCATATTTAAAAATCTGTTTTTGCGGTTTTAAACAAGCGGCTTCTTCCGAAGTAACTACCACTTGAAATATCTGGTCTAGTCCACACTGCCTTAATTTTCTTGTTTGCACATAATCAAAACCATTAGTGATAATATGCAACGCATATTTTTTATTCAAATAATTTAATGCAGTATCGGCACCCGGAAGCAATTTTGATTTGAGCGCACATTGGTCGAGATAGGCATCAGACAATTGATAGGCAAGCGCTTTATTGCTGATATTAAAATCATTAAGTGTTCTTATCCACCGGTTTACTCTGAGAAAATCCCGGTCAACCTGTTGTTTTCTATAAGCATCCCATAATGCATCATTACGAAAATGATATTGTTCTATAAACTTGGATTGATCAGGAATACCGGCAGCTTTTAAATTAAATCCGGTATATAATTCTTTAAGTGTATCCAGCGAATTAGTAGCAAAATCCCATAATGTATAATCAAGATCGAAAAATAAATGTTTATACATTTTTCTTTTACCTGTATTCATCTTATTGTGATGCCTCCTCAACATGCTGGCAAAGTTCAATTAAAATACCTCCGGCACTTGCCGGGTGGATAAAACAAACCAGTTTATTATCGGCACCGGCTTTGGGCTTATCGTTCAACAATCGAAAACCCAAAGAAGATAATCGTTTCATTTCAGAGAGTATATCATCAGTAGCATAAGCAATATGATGGATACCTTCTCCTTTTTTTTCAATAAACCGGGCAATAGGACTTTGATTATCGGTTGCCTCCAGCAATTCAATTTTGCTGTGATCTAACTGAAAAAATACGGTACGCACACTTTCCGATTCCACCCATTCGGTTTTATAGGGTTCAATGCCGAGTAATTGTTTGTATCGAGAAGTAGCCTCCTTCAGATTCTTTACGGCAATACCTATATGCTCGATTTTTTGCATTATCAATAGTTTAGGTTAAACAGAAAGTTTATAAAGTGGGGTAAAGCGGAAAATTTTGCATAAAAATATTGACTTCTGATTTTACCGTTTTAATGAGTCCTTCATTATCGGCATTCATGATGATCCGGTCTATCCAGTCAACAATTTGCACCATTTCTTTTTCTTTCAAACCTCGTGTAGTAATGGCAGCCGTACCAACCCTGATTCCTGATGTGACAAAAGGAGATTTATCATCAAAAGGAACCATATTTTTATTGAGTGTAATATCGGCTCTAACTAAAGTGTTTTCAGCTTTTTTTCCGGTAATATTTTTTGAACGCAGATCAATAAGCATAAGATGATTATCGGTGCCTCCTGATATAATTTTATATCCTTTCGAAATAAATTCCCTGGCCATAGCCACAGCATTATCAATGACTTGTTTTGCATACTGCAAATAATCATCTGATAAAGCTTCGGCAAAAGCTATAGCCTTAGCAGCAATAATATGTTCGAGCGGGCCACCTTGAGTGCCCGGAAAAACAGCACTATCCATAATGGCAGACATTTTTATAATACTTCCTTTTGGTGTTAAACGCCCCCATGGATTATCAAAATTTTGCCCCATCATAATCATTCCACCCCGTGGACCACGAAGTGTTTTATGAGTAGTAGTGGTTACAAAATGGCAATAAGGCATCGGATCATTTAATAGTTTTTTTGCAATCAATCCGGCCGGATGGGCAATGTCTGCCAGCAAAAAAGCACCTATTCCATCAGCAATATCACGAAACCGTTTATAATCCCAATCGCGTGCATAAGCAGAGGCGCCACAAATAATTAATTTGGGTTTTTCTTTTTTTGCAATTTCTTCTACATGGTCCATATCAATAAGACCGGTATTTTCTTCCACACCATAAAAAGAAGGCCGGTACAGCTTACCCGAAAAATTTACGGATGATCCATGAGTAAGATGTCCGCCATGAGAAAGATCAAAGCCCAAGATTTTATCGCCTGGTTTTAATAAAGCCAACATTACAGCAGCATTGGCCTGGGCTCCACTATGAGGCTGAACATTGACCCAGCTTGCACCAAACAATGTTTTGGCATGCTCACGGGCAATATCTTCAATTTTATCTACTACTTCGCATCCTCCATAATAACGTCTGCCGGGAAGGCCTTCGGCATATTTATTGGTAAGACAAGACCCCATTGCACGCATTACTTGTGTACTGGTAAAATTTTCGGAGGCAATCAGTTCAATACCTTGTCTATGCCTTGTTAATTCTTCTTCAATCAGATCGAATACTATCATAATAATATTGAGTTTGAATAATTCTATTTGCTCAAAAGTAGAAAAAAGACTTAGTCAATCCAATGAGCTCTATCATTAAGGTAAAACAAAACACCTTTTCTTATTTTTGAATTAAATAATGAAAGGAAAAAAAATAAAAAACAGGATTACCACGATGTTTGGCATTGAATACCCGATCATTCAGGCAGGCATGATTTGGTGTTCAGGATGGGAGCTGGCCTCGGCAGTCAGTAATGCCGGAGCATTGGGTTTGATTGGTTCGGGAAGTATGTACCCAGATATACTAAAAACACATATCCGGAAATGCAAACAAGCTACTTCTAAACCATTTGGAGTAAACCTGCCTTTAATGTATCCGCAAATTGATGATCATATAGAAATAATACTAGAAGAAAAAATACCTGTTGTATTTACTTCAGCAGGAAATCCGGCTAAATGGACACCGGTGTTTAAAGCAGCCGGTATTCGGGTCGTGCATGTAGTATCGAGTGTAAAATTTGCACAAAAAAGTGAAGCATGCGGAGTCGATGCCGTAGTGGCCGAAGGATTTGAAGCAGGTGGTCATAACGGTAGAGAAGAAACCAGTACCATTTGCCTGGTGCCTGCAGTAGCCGACTCGGTAGATATTCCGGTAATAGCAGCCGGTGGCATAGCTAGTGGCAAAGCCATGCTGGCAGCTTTTGCCCTGGGTGCCGAAGCTGTTCAGGTAGGTTCCCGTTTTGTAGCCAGTGAAGAATCATCGGCCCATATCAATTTTAAAAAGAAAATACTTGAAACAAACGAAGGACAAACCAAGTTAAGCCTCAAACAGCTTGCACCGGTAAGATTGATAAAAAATAAATTTTATCAAATGATTTCTGAAGCTGAAGCAAAAGGGGCAAGCCCCGAAGAACTAACTATGCTATTAGGAAAAGGAAGAGCTAAAAACGGTATGTTTCTTGGAAATTTGGAAGAAGGGGAACTTGAAATTGGGCAGGTATCCGGACAAATTGATGAAATTCTTCCGGCAGCCAAAATTATTGAAAACCTCTGGCAATCTTTTAAAACAGCTCACGATCAACTATCTAAAAAACTTTTTTAAAAAAATGCTTTGTCTCTTGGCATAGACTTGCAACCTAATTAATAAGCCTCCGTATTAGTGGGGTGTACGTTGTACACTATATTTGAAATACACTTAGATGAAGCAAAATACCCCTATATTGCTCTTACTATGGAGTGTATTGATGGCTACCCAACTGAACGGACAAAATTGTGGAACTGAAGTTACGGTTAATCAATACAATCTCCTGAGTCGAACGCGAATCGAACGGCAAAGTTTTGACAGCTACCGTTTCAAAACCTCGGACACCATACCTATTGCATTACATATAGTCAGAAAATCAGACGGTTCAGATGCTCCAAAACTTGCATTGCTTAAATATGCATTAAACAACTTGAATAGTGCATTTACCAAAGCAAATATTGTATTTACTTATTGTGGTGAACCGGAATATATTGATGACGATAGATTTTATAATTTCAGGAAAGCCGATGAACCCTTGCTGGCCGATTCGAGAGATGAAGACGGTGCTATTAATGTATATATTACCCAATCAATTACCAATTTTAGCGGAAGCCAGCTATGCGGATATACCTATATGCCTGGAGCAAAAGACCGGATTTTTATGTCGAGTAGTTGCCTGGGCAACGGAACTACCTTTGCCCACGAAATGGGTCATTATCTAAGCCTCTACCATACGCATGGCGTAGATTTTAACCAACCTGAATTAGTCAATGGCTCCAATTGTGAAATTGCCGGAGATGAAATTTGCGATACACCTGCAGATCCAAATCTGCTCGGTGAAGTAGATAACTGTACCTATGATGGTAACAAAAAAGATGCAAATGGAGATTTGTATCAGCCCGATGTGCATAATATCATGTCTTATTCAGTACCCAATTGCAGGTATGAATTCTCTGATGGTCAAATTGCGAGAATGCAATATAGCATTGAAAACGATCATCCAAATTTAAAATGCAACAATAAAGTTGCATCATTTTTAGCCAATCCGCTTGATGAATATAGCGACATCAGCATATATCCAAACCCGACACAGGGAATGGCTCAAATAAAATTTAGTGAAACGATTCCGGAAGGAAGTTATATCAGTATTTACAATGCTTTCGGTAAGTTAATGAAACAACAAGTAATAAACCCGGACTTAGCCGGTGGAGTTTATCAATTTGATTTATCAGGATTTGGGAAAGGTATCTATTTTGTCTATTTGAAAAATGGTACCAAGATTTCTATGAAAAAACTACTCTATCAGTAAAAGAATTTTTGTTCATTCCACCAATGGCAGTCTTTTCAAAAGGGAGAAAACAGGGTCGAAAGGCCCTGTTTTCATTTTTATGCTTTCAGGCGATATTTTGATTTAAGCCTGTTATTGTAAAATACAGAAAAAGCTATCTTCACAACAAATCAAGTTTCATGAAGATTGCGTTAACGGGTGCTGGCGGACATATTGGCAATAATATTTGCAGAGCATTGCTGCTCCATGGACATCAGATTAGTGCATTGGTACGAAATCAGGATGATGAGGCACTTGAAAAACTTCCAATAAAGATTATCCGAGGAAACTTGATGAATAATGAAGCCCTTGATTCAATGCTCCATAATGTTGATCTTCTTATCCACATGGCAGCTATTGTATCGATTAATCCTGCAGATCGAAAAAAAATTCTGTATACAAATATCGAAGGGCCAGAAACAGTAGTAAATGCATGCTTGAGAAATAGTGTAAAACGCATTATCCACTTTAGTTCAATACATGCACATCAGGCATCGGGCCCTATGACCGGAATAAATGAAACAACGGCATACGTAAGCAGTTCAAAGAGTGCTTATGATTATTCAAAAGCACGTGGAGAAGCCATCATGCTACATGCAAGATCAAAAGGTTTGGATACTACCATCATCAACCCCACCGGAGTTCTTGGACCTCATGATTATAAACCTTCTTTAACCGGGCAACTACTGATGAAAATAATGCAAGGAAAAATGCGGTTTTTAGTTGATAGCGGCTTCGATTGGGTGGACGTGAGAGATGTGGCTAATGCAACGGTAAAGATTGTGGAACAAAACATTAAGAATGAAAAGATGCTGCTTTCTGGTCATTGGAAATCGCTAAATGAACTAGGCAGAGCTGTTTCAAAAGTTTTAGGTAGAAAATACAAAAGCATTGTAATGCCTTTAAACGTGGCGTACATCGGACTTCCATTTATTCAATTGGCAAGCTATCTCAAGCATAAAGCACCACTTTATACCGGCCAATCGCTAAAAGCCGTAAAAGAAGGAAGTCGTTTTGTAAGTCATCAGAGAGCCAACAAACTCATTGCTTATGAGCCTAGAGCATTTGAAGAAACCATTCATGATACAGTAATTTGGTTAACAGAAAAATATTTATCAAAAGATGAGTGAAGATTTGTTTTTAAATATCGTCTGGGGATGGATGATACTTGCTTTTGCAAGTTTTTTGCTGCTTCAACAAGTAGTTGCTCCATTTGGCAGGCATACCCGTTCAGGATTTGGACCATTAATCAATAATATAGCTGCCTGGTCGCTCATGGAATCTGTATCCCTGTTTACTTTTTCTTTTTTCTTTCTCAGCGGAAATGCACCCAAAACTTACCAAACCTGCTTCTTTTTTATCCTGTGGTTGCTCCACTATATCAACAGGGCTTTTATTTATCCTTACCGGCAAAAAAATAAACGAAAAAAAATGCCGGATTTGATTTTTATTCTCGCTATTGGTTTTAATTCGATGAATGGATTTGTAAACGGATATTATCTGGGCAATTATTCAGACGGGTATGGATGGAATTGGATGGTAGATCCCAGATTCATCGGTGGTTTAATATTGTTTTTTGCAGGCATGTACATCAATATGAAATCTGACAATATGTTGCTATCACTGCGAAAACCCGGGCAAAGTGATTATAAAATTCCAAATGGATTTTTGTTTAAGTATATTTCATGTCCAAATCATTTTGGAGAAATTATTGAGTGGACCGGTTTTGCATTGATGACCTGGAATTTAGCAGGGCTTTCTTTTGCAATATGGACATTTGCTAATTTAGCGCCACGTGCCGTGGCTCACCATCAATGGTATTATCAGCATTTCACTCAATACCCCAAGGACCGGAAAGCGTTAATCCCTTTTATACTTTAAAAAAATCTGTAGATTTTTTATTTATTCTACTTATAAATACTTACTGCAATACAATTTTTTCCATAACAGATGCATCATTTCCAGAAAGCCGGATAAAATAAATACCTTTTGCAAGCTGGCTAAAATCCATGGATTTTGAATAAGTGCCACTGATTATTCCCAAATCTATACTATGTATCAATTTACCTTCAATACTTAAGAGTTCGAGTGTTAAATGCAATGCTTTTCCGGTTTGCACGGATAGCAATAACTGTCCATTGCTGGGAACAGGGAAAATCCTGAAAACCTCTAATCCGCTAATAGCATCTATGCCGGTTGGAAAAATCTGAACGGTAGTTTGAAAAGTATCGGGACCACAGTCGTTGCTTACAATTAAAGTAACGGTATATACTCCGGCATTGGAGTAGGTATGAGTTGGGTTTTGTTGGGTGGAGTTGAATCCATCACCAAAATCCCAATCATATATATTTCCATTGGATGAAGTATTATTAAAAGTAGCCGTTTTGCTTCCTGCAGGAACAGACACCGTAAATGCAGCAACAGGAAATTGCAAAAAACTAACGTTTATTGTATCGCTTTGTGTACATCCGTATTTTGTTACGCTAACCCAATAAGTACCGTTTTGGGTAACGGTACGCGTTTTTGCCGAAGAACCATCATCCCACAGATAAATAGAACCCGGATTACCGGCATTCAACACATAATTATTAGTACCGCAAATGTTAACATCCTGCCCTAAATCAACATGAGGACCGGGATGCAATACGACAACAACGGTATCTGAATTATAAAGACCTTCCAGTGTTTCGACCCATACATAATAGGTGGTGGTAAAGGTTTGTGCACCCGCAAGGATTGTGATTTTTTGAGTAGCTTTCCCATTGTTCCAAATGTAGAGTGCTCCCGGGTTACCGGCATCAAGCGTTATAGATCCACAGGCTTCAATCGTATCCAAACCATTTCCCAAATTAACGATAGGTGTTTCGCCAATGGCAACATCATCAAATGCAATACCATCGTAAGTATTTGAAAAAGAGCTGCTGCCAAAAGCCAGTCTTAATCTTACGGCAGGTTTACCTCCCAAAGCATTCAATTCATGTTTTACTGATATCCATCCCTGACTACCGCCCGATATACCGCTTCCGGACCAGCCTGAATATGAACCTCCCGGTAAACCATCAATATTATTGTCATTAAACCAATTAACCCGGTCAGAAAAATTGCCTACATTTTGCCAGGATTGACCATTATTGGTAGAATACTGCAAAACAGAACCGTCATAAGAGGGTTGGGTATCCCAGTTTAAATGGATGGCAATTTGTGGTTTATTCAAGCTTGAAAAATCAAAACAAGGGCTAATCACCCAGGAATGTTCATCATTATTATAGTTACCGTTTAGTCTGGTCATGTATGCATTTTGACCAGAAGCTGCTCCAATAATATTCGTTCCTGCAGGAGTTCCAAGCTGCCAACTGCTATTGGTACCGTCAGGCACCCAACCACCATTACCATTTTCAAAATCTTCATAATATGGCCATGAAGAAGCAATGACCGGTATATTGGTGACTGATTTTGTGCTTGTATCGTTTGAAAAATCATCATCAAGTGGCATTTCTGTCCAGGCTTTTAATAAATAAGTGCCTTCTGTAAAAAGATTAGCAGTATTATTAAAAGTATATAATAAATAATCAAACTGAGCAATGGTATCGCTAAGAAGTATATTTTCATTAACCACGGTACCATTATCGACTTTAAAGCTAACCGGTATAACGGTTCCGGGATAGAGTGTATCGACTCCTGTAGACTGAATTTTTACCTGTACTGTTTCTATGTCCGTCAATCCACAACCATTATTAGGTTGCAATATTTTCACAACTCCGGTATTAACCGGTCCCATATTATAAATTTTTATATCATCGATAGCTATATCACCATTATAGTTTATACCCCGGTCTTCAGCGCGAAAACGCACTTTGATGATATTCCCGCTATAAGCTTGAAGGCTTACCGATTGATATTGCCAATTATTACCATTTTGATAAGCGAACGGACCGGCTACATCCAGAGACCAAACCCCTTGTTCCAGAACATCAAGATGCAATAATACCGATGAAGTAGAATCGTTATCCCATTTATAAAATTCAAGATAAGGATTTTGAATTGTGCCAAGGTCTATACATGAAGAAACAAGATTGATCGAAGAACTGTTTGGATAAGAAGCATCTACCCAGGCAAAGTACCCTGAACCGCTAGTATGATCTGCAATTGGGCCACCGGCAAAGTACGGATAACCGGCATTATTAAAATTCCAATTCTCAGTTCCGTCATCAATATCATTAATCCAATCAAGCGGAATGCCGCCACCATTATCAAAATTAGTAACGTAAGGAAATTGATTTACAAGTTGGTTGCTGGTAATCAAAACATTACCTATCGAGTCATTCAAAGGGTTAGCATCATTTGCCAAAAGAGTTATTCCTCTAAACGGGTACATACCGGGAATGCTTAAATCTACCGTATTAGAAAGGGTCCAAATTAAGGTATCACCAGGAAACACTGTATCGGTAACGGTTTCCTGTCCGATTTGAATTTGGTAAATACGTACTCTTACATCAAAATTCACCTGAGGCTGACTACCAAAATTATATATAATGACACTCACTATAGTCGAGTCGTTGGCATCACAGGTATTCGTTTTGGGCGATGCGAATCCAATCACACCAATGTCATTTGCCGGTGGTGTAAACTCATCAGCACCAATATCTGGAGTAGTGGTATTTCTAATATCCCCATCAATATCTGAGTTGATTCCTGCGATAGGTATTCCTCTATTGTTGATGCCGCTTGAACTAACATGAAGATCGATACCACCAAGAAAGCCGGGTTGTAAATCGACTGAGTGCATATCCTTATTACTGGCCGATTGCCAGTCATTTATATCACTTCTATTTCCGTTCCAATATCCGATAAAACCACCGTTGGAATATATATCATTATAATCGGATTCAATAATGGATGATGTATCATTTACATAAAATGCCACACCTCCTGCAGTATTAGAAATCAAATTATTCACAAATCGAAAATTACCAAGGCTTGATGTATTTACATATATCGTTTTTGAATAATTGTAATAGCTGGCATTGTTAATCGTATTAAAATAAAAACGATAGTTGGCAGTACTTCCAACCAAATAAATACCATAGGCTGTTGAAGTTCCTCCAACATAAATCATATTATTTTTGAGTATTCCGGGATTAGCCGAATCTGCAAGACAATTGTACATATAGATACCATAAGCACCTGATACCGATTGAATTAAATTCTTTTTAATAAGATTTTGTCCATTGGAGTAATACATATAAATTCCCTGGAAACTATTGTATATTCCATAATGATTGCTGGCAATGGTATTATTAATAATCTGACAGCTATCCACATATCTTAGTACAATTCCATTAGAAAAAATATGGAAAATATTATTTTCAATAATGTGGCCTTTTTCGTGATCGACACTACTATTACCCTGCAAATACAAACCATAGGTACCGTCTTCCACCACATTATTTTTAAAGGTTAAAAAATTATCGATACCGCTATTGGAGTAGATAACCGATCTAAGCGATGACGGACTCCCTCCTGATTTTCCTTTAAACACGTTATTATTGAAGGTAACGTGGTCACTTCCTCCGTTCAGATCAACTAAGGTAGTATAGTAAACACCGGTAGTTGAAATCGTTATATTTCGAAAGGTAACATAATCGGTATTCCATATTTTTATAGTATAGTTAACAGTGGATATAGAAGGAGCATATTGCATAACGACATCGGTACTATCTCCACTTTCCGATTGGAATATAATGGTATTGCTGGCAGATGATCCGCGCACACTATTTAAAATAACTTGTTGGCTGTAGGTACCCGGTCTTATATTAAACACCACATTTCCACATATCCCTTGATTGCTGAGCGCATTTGCCGCATCGGCTATTGATGTAAAATCAGGATTTGTTCCCCCAATAGTGAACGTTCCAAATAGGGACGTTTTAAAACCTGATTTAGTGGTAGAATCATTGGCCGTATTGTTATCGGGTGATGCATTGGGGTTTGAGGTATAACAAACAATATCATAGTTTGTATTTATTTGAAAATTGTATGAGCCCAGATTGATTTGAACTATGGAATCGGGCAGAATACTTTGTGTATAATTAACCGGAGTTTGAAGAACGTTATTAATTTTCCAGTTAACGGTGAGAGAATTGATGGTATTAGATCCATAATTTTGAATACTTGCAACGACATTGGTATTACCCGGGCAAGCAAAATCGGGTGAATCAATGGAAATCGCTGCAGCATCATCGGCAACAATTGGTATAAGATTAAAATCATCAATAGCCATATCGCTGATAGAAGAATTACCGGTAATGCCTCTGATACGGATTTTTACACTATCGGTATTATAGCTACTCAGGTTTATTTCAGCCTGATTCCAATTCATTCCCTGATCGCCTGCTTTGGACCATACATCCAGGTCCCAGGTTCCATTATGATAAACATCGATATGCAATGAACCCATAGAATTGCCAAACATGTGATAGGCAAAAATGAGTCTTAAAGGAGTTCCGGTAAAATCAAAATATGGACTAATTAGATTGATTGTTGAATTGTAGCAATAATAAACTTCAGTATAGAGGTAAATACCATTTACAGTACCTGGATTAAAATCCGTTCCGGTACCATTACCACTGGTAGTAGGGGTGGCTCCCGGGCCTGTTCCTACGCTTGTAGTACCGCCAAAATCAGCATCCCAATTGCCATCATCTAGGGTATCTTGTTGCCAGCCATTGGCCACTGCAGCAGCTGTATCGGTACAGCTGTTATTGGCCGAAAGCGGTGCAAAGGTTTCAAAATCTTCATGATAAGGAAATGTATTTATCACTTGTGTATAGCTATTCTCTGCATAAAGCAATGCAGCAATTGCTATAAGCATCTTTACGCTTCTTTTCAATATTTGTAAACTAAATAAGTGCAGATGGGTAGAGTTCAGTGCAATAGCGGCCATTTTATTGATTTTCAATTTTAAGAATTGGAACACTAAAAGTAGGGAAATTTTAGTTCCTTAAGAACTATTACGGAAGATTTTGACAATTGTATGGTTTATACATCTGAAGTAAATTCTGTTTTCATAATGTCATGGGAAACGGGGAAAACCCGGCTTTACTGCTGCCGGCTTTTAGCTACTTTTACCAAATAAATTCAAGATAAAGCATTTTGAGTATTATAAAAAAATTAGCCGGTCAAACTGCCGTGTATGGTTTAAGCAGCATCGTAGGACGCTTGCTGAATTATCTGCTTGTACCTCTTTATACCTATAGGTTTTTACCCAGTCAATACGGGGTAGTCACAGAATTGTATGCCTATGCGGGCTTTCTTATTGTGTTGTTTACTTACGGCATGGAAACAGCTTTTTTTCGTTTTAATGACCGGACCAAGAAAGAAGAAGATGTTTATGGAACGGCTATGTCGTCCATACTTCTGACTACAATCGTTTTCAGTGGACTTATTGTTTTCTTTGCTCAACCTATTGCCCATTTAATTCACTACGAGCTTCATGTACGCTATATTATTTTCTTTGCTTTAATTATCGGATTTGATGCCATTACGGCATTACCATTTGCCCGTTTGCGAGCCGATAACCGGCCCATGCGTTTTGCAACTGTTAAGATTTTAAATATATGCATTAATGCCGGACTCAACCTTTTCTTTATTTTATTGTGCCCTTATATTTTATCCAATCCGGCATTATCGGCTTTGCACGGATTTATCAACAGCATTTACCATCCTGAAATTGGTGTAGCTTATATTTTTATTTCAAATCTCGTATCGAGTATTGTTACCGCGCTGGTATTATTGCCAGAAATAAGCAAAAGCAAGTGGGGTATCGACCGGGTATTGCTTAAAAAAATGTTGCGCTATGCACTGCCGTTGATTCTTGTAGGGCTTGCCGGGATTATAAATGAAACCCTTGACCGGGCCATGTTAAAATTTATGCTCCCCTACTCCATAGAAAAGAATACTGCTTTATTGGGTATTTATGGAGCCAATTATAAATTAGCCATATTGCTTACGCTATTTATTCAGGCATTTCGTTATGCTGCCGAACCTTTTTTCTTTCAACAAGCCAATAAAAAAAATGCACGTATCCTCTATGCCAAAGTACTCAATTATTTTATGCTGGTAGGGATGTCAATCTTTCTTTTTATCATGCTTTACATTGATATTCTGAAGTATTTTATCGGGCCAAAATATCATGAAGGTTTAAAAGTAGTCCCCATTTTGCTTGGTGCCAATTTAATGCTTGGCATTTATTATAACCTATCGGTATGGTACAAATTAACTGATAAAACTCATTTGGGTGCTTATATTGCCGGTGGAGGAGCTTTGATTACTATTGTGTTAAACTATATTTGGATTCCACAAATTGGATATATGGGCAGTGCCTGGGCTACTTTAATCTGTTATGCTTCTATGGCCATTGCTTCTTTTTGGGTTGGGAAAAGATATTATCCGGTTCCGTATAATGTAATTAAAATTGCCACGATGCTATTCAGTGGAATGGCGATATATTTCTTCAGCAAATACTATATCGATCCATATTTTGAACATCGTCTTATGATAAAAATGATTTTACACACCTTTATTTTTATTGGCTACGTTATATCAATCTATTTATTAGTGAGTAAACCCTCAGCAGCCGGCATAGCGGATGCTCCGGACAAATAATCTTAATTTTACAGCAAAATGAAAATCAGAATCATTAATCAATCATCCAATCCATTACCGGGCTATGAAACAAAAGGTAGTGCGGGCATGGATTTGCGTGCTAATCTAAGCGAGCCATTAACAATACAAACTTTGGAAAGGGTTTTAATACCAACCGGAATATTCATTGAATTGCCCGAAGGTTACGAAGCCCAGATTAGGCCAAGAAGTGGATTGTCATTAAAAAAAGGTTTATCCCTGGCCAATACACCGGGTACTATCGATTCGGATTACCGGGGCGAAATAAAAATTATAATGGTTAATTTATCGAATGAATTACAAACTATTGAACACAGCGACCGTATTGCCCAAATGATTATTACAAAATACGACCGGGTAGAATGGGAATCTGTTGAGATTCTTGATCAAACAAAGCGTGGTTCAGGTGGATTTGGTCATACCGGAACACATTAACAAAACCCAATGTAATTATATATGCGCATCATTATTCCAATGGCCGGGCAAGGCACCAGACTCCGACCTCATACTTTAAGCACTCCAAAACCACTTATACCGGTTGCCGGTAAACCAATCGTTCAATGGTTGGTAGAACAAATTATCAGCATGAGTAATGAATCAATCGATGAAATTGCATTTATCATCGGTGATTTTGAAGATTCGGTAATAACACGCTTGCTTGAAATTGCAAGACTAAACGGAACTCAAGGAAAAATCTATCACCAACATGAAGCTTTGGGTACCGCCCATGCTATTCTTTGTGCCAAAGATTCTTTGAAAGATCACGTAATCATTGCTTTTGCGGATACTTTATTTAAGGCAAAATTTAAAATTGATGCACAAAAAGACGGTATTGTTTGGGTGAATAAAGTAGATGATCCCTCTCAATTTGGGGTTGTAAAACTCGATGAAAAAGGCATCATCAAGGAATTGATTGAAAAACCCGAAATACCAGAAAGCAATTTGGCTGTAATTGGTATTTATTTTTTCAAAAACGGGAACTCTTTAAAAAACAGATTGCAGTATTTAATTGATCACAATATTCGTGATAAAGGAGAATACCAAATTACTACAGCCATGCAAAATATGATGCATGACGGCCAGCATTTATATGCTCAAAATGTTGACCTTTGGCTAGATTGTGGTAATAAAAATGCAGTGCTCAATACCAACCGGAATTTACTGGATATGTATGGAAATAAAGCACAATCAGTATCTAATCAGGCAAAAATCAAACATACTGTTATCATTCCTCCATGCTTTATTGCAAAAGGAGTACAAATTGAAAATTCCATTATCGGCCCATATGTATCGATTGAGGAAAACACTAAAATCACCAATGCAGTTATCCGAAATTCTTTACTCATGAAAAATTGCATTATTAAAAACAAATTGCTTGACCGGTCCATGCTGAGTGAACAAGTAAGTATTTCCGGACTGATGGATGAGCTTAGCCTGGGGGCAAATGTGAAGACCATTTTATAAATGAAAAGAACAAAACAATATTACCAAATTGCGCTATTGGGTATCACAGTTATACTAAGTATGCAGGCTTGCAGTGGAAGCCGCACACCGGTAAAAACGCAAAAATATTATCAGATAGGAGAAAAATTTGATCTGGAAGAACAAAACGATTTCCACGATGCTATGAAAGCCAAAATATTGGGCGATTATGAAACTGCAGTACAATTATTCAAAAAGGTTATTAAACTAAATGCCGATAATGATGCGGCTTATTACCAATTAGCTAAAATATATTACCATGGCGGCATGCTGCAAGATGCCGTATTTAATGCAGAAAATGCTACCAGACTGAAAGCTGATAATATTTGGTATTTAAGATTATACGCCAAAATATTGTCGAATCTAAACCGATACGATGATGCCATTGGGGTATTTAAAAAAATTACTGAAATGGCAGATAGCAATTTGGATGATTTATTTTATCTAAGCTATTTGTACGATCAGGAAAAGAACCCTTTAAAAGCCATTGATATACTTAACCGTATAGAAAAAGAAATAGGCATCAATGAGCAATTAAGTGTTGAAAAGAAAAAGCTATATTTAAAAGCCAATCAATTAGATAATGCCATCCGGGAGATAGAAAAACTGGTAGATGCCAATCCAGCCAACATCAAATACAAAGTCATGCTGGCACAATTGTTCAATGCAAACGGATTGGAAGAAAAAGCTTTGGGTGTTTTCAAAAATATTTTAAAACAAAACGAAAATGATCCACAGGCAAATCTGGCATTAGCCGAATATTACAGAAGAAAAGGTGAGTCAGCAAATTACAATCGCTATATTGAAAAAGTTTTTAGTCTCAGCGAGCTCAGTATCGATCAGAAAATAAGTTATTTGTTCGGGCATCTTAACCTGCAGGATAATGACCCTTTGTTTACTGCCGAACAGTTTAAACTGGGAAGAATCCTGGTAAGAACACATCCTGACGAAGCTAAAGCATGGGCCATGTATGGCGATTTGCTTTATCAGGCTGATTCTACCGAATTGGCACTGGCCAATTATAAAAGGTCCATACAGCTTGACAATTCCGTTTATTCGGTATGGCAACAAAGCTTTTTTATTTATTCAGATTTACAAAAATTTGATTCATTACTGGCATCTACAAACCGGGCTTTGGATATTTTCCCAAATCAATCATCAGCCTATTTTTTCAATGGTGTTGCACTGGCACAGAAAAAACAATATCAAGCTTCGATAAAAAGTATGCAGCAAGTCATCATGCTGGGCAATCCAAATCCATTGCTTATTTCAGAAGCATGGTCTAATATGGGCGATGCCTACAACGAGTTAAAAGAATATGCAAATTCCGATAGTTGTTTTGATCAAAGCCTGAAAGCAAACCCTAATAATGCCTATGTACTTAACAATTATGCTTATTATTTATCGCTCCGGAAAGAAGGGCTCGATAAAGCATTAACAATGATCAAAAGAGCTGTATCACTGATGCCTGACAATTCAGCATTTGAAGATACATACGCCTGGATATTATTTATACAAGGAAATTATAGCCAAGCAGAAAGCTGGATTAAAAAAGCCATAACACATGGTGCCAACAGCAGTGATATATACGATCACTACGGAGATATTTTATACCGGCTCAATAAACAGGATGAAGCACTGGGATACTGGAAAAAAGCATTAAAAAAAGACCCCGGAAACAAATCGATTAAGACAAAAATTGAGAAAGGTCTTCCTGATGAATAGGCTTTTTTACATATTTATAGCCGTTCTATTAATACTCTCGGGATGCAAACGTCTGCAACTTACTATCCAGTCTTATCATCAACCGGGAACCAAGCAGATAATTACACAAACCAAGCAAAGAACCCCTGACTTTGAATCAATGAGTGCCCGTGCAAAAATTATTTGGACACAATCAGGCAGTACCAATAACCTCAAAGCCAATGTCAGGATTAGAAAAGACAGTATAATATGGGTATCGGTGACTGCAACTTTTGGCTTTGAAGTCATTCGCCTGATAATGACTCCTGATAGCTTAAAACTATTGGATAAGATAAATAAAAAGTACTACTTAAAACCCATTTCATACATTGGTGATATTACGGGCACACCCCTGGATTACCATATCTTTCAATCCATGTTTGTAGGCCGTCTGATCAACGACAATGAAAAAACCATGACCAGCTTGATTTCAGACAAAGAATATACCTTAAAATCGGAAGACAGTACCTTACTGATTCACACCCTGGTTGATAAAGAAACTTTCCTGATCAACCGGATTACCCTGCTGGATATTCGCTATAACCGGCAAATGGCAATGGATTACTCGGAATATGACGAATTCGATAACGAACTGGTTTCTACATTCAGGCAATTAATTATTTCGGGAGAAGCCAATGCCAACGCCACCATTGATATTTCAAAAATTAAACTCAATCAGAAATTAAGATATCCGTTTAAAGCAAACTCAAACTATGAAAGGGTACAGTAAAAAAAGTTTGATGTTTATAATGAGTTTTTTGCTTGTTCAGTTTTTTGTTTTTGGACAAAATCCTGATTTGGATAAACTAAAAAAAGAGCAAGTAAGGCTTGAAGAAGAGATTAAGTTTACAAAAGAACAAATATCAAAAATTGCCGAAAAGAAAAACCATTCACTTTCAGAACTCGAAGCCTTAAATCAACAAATAAAAGCAAGGCAAGCCATTATTGCCAATTATAATCAACAAATTCAGCTTATTCAAAACGATATAACAGACACCAAAAGCATCATATCATCGATGCAAAAAGATATTGAATTACTGAAGAAAAATTATGCGGCTTTGGTCTATAAAACCTATACCAGTCAAAACAGTTATAACAGAATGCTGTTTGTATTTGCCGCCAAGGATTTCAACGAAGCCTATAAACGAATAAGCTACCTCAGGCAATTTACAAACTTCAGAAAAACACAGGCCGAACTCATCGTAAAAACACAGGCCAATTTGGAGAAAGAACTTCAAAAACTTGAAAGCAATAAAACAGAAAAACAAAACTTGCTCCATGCAGAATGGAATCAAAAGAAAAGCCTGGGTGAAGAAAAACAAGCCTTAGACAATAAAGTAAATACCTATAAAAGTGAAGAGCAGCGATATATAGCAGAAATCCGCAAAAAAGAAGCTGCACGATCACAATTAAAAAGGCAAATTTCAAAATTAATAGCCGAGGCAAGATCAAAAGCCAATAGCAATACTAATTCATCAGATTTTTCATTAACCCCTGAAGCCCGTAAGCTAAGCGCTGATTTCAGCCATAACAAAGGTAAATTACCCTGGCCGGTTACCCATGGTTCGATAGTAAGAAGCTTTGGTAAAAAATTACACCCGATTCTGCGTAATCCTCCGGTATATGAAAACAATAATGGAATTGATATTGCAACCGCAAAAAATGCACCTGTAAGAGCTATTTTCAATGGTACGGTAGCCAGCATATTCTATAGTCCGGTATTTCAAAACGGAATCATTATTGCCCATGGCAATTACTTTAGCGTGTACACCATGCTCGATAAGGTCGATGTTAGAGAAGGTCAAAAGGTTAATACCAAAGAAATTATTGGTAGTGCATACTTCGATCCGGAGAGCAATAGATCTGAAGTTCACTTGGAAATATGGCAGGGGCAAACCTTGCTGAACCCTTCTCTTTGGATAAGCCGTTAAGGTTTTTATATTAACAGATTAAGCGTAATTTTACACACAAAACATCAAACCATGAATCCCATTTTTCTAATAGGCTTACCCGGTGGAAGCGAATGGATAATTATCTTATTTGCCATACTCTTATTATTTGGAGGACGAAAAATTCCTGAATTAATGCGCGGTTTAGGCAAAGGAATACGTGAGTTTAACAGTGCCCGTGCCAACATAACAGAAGAATTAAAAGAAGGCATGAAAGAAGATGAGCACGAGAAAAAACGAAAGGAAGAAGACAAATAAGCTATTATCTGTTACCTAAATACCTGTGAATTTGAATAATTACGAACGTCTGTCCGGCATTCAGGAAGGCTTACGCAAGGGTCGATTTAATATGAAACAAGTCGTTGAGCATTATCTCAAACGGATAGATAAACTTGCATATCTGAATGCTTTTGTTGAAGTATTCAGTCAGGAAGCCCTGCAACAAGCCGAAGAAATTGATGCACAATACAGGCAGGGAAATCCCAAAATACTAAGTGGAGCCGTCATAGGAATAAAAGACGTTTTATGCTATAAAAATCATAAAGTATCAGCAGCTTCAAAAATGCTGGAAACCTTTTCAGCCGTATATACCGCAACAGCCGTGCAGCACTTGATTGATGCAGGTGCCATCATCATAGGACGATTAAACTGCGATGAATTTGCCATGGGCTCAAGCAACGAAAATTCTGCCTACGGACCTGTACATAACGCATTGGATACAAAACGCGTAAGCGGAGGCTCTTCCGGTGGATCGGCAGTAGCCGTTCAGGCCGGCATGTGCCTGGCCAGTCTTGGCTCCGATACAGGAGGTTCTATTCGTTTGCCGGCTTCCTTTTGTGGCGTAATTGGTCTGAAACCCGGCTATGGCAGTGTATCGAGATATGGATTATTGGCCTATGCTTCATCATTTGACCAAATTGGAATTTTTTGCCGGCAAATTGACGACTGTGCAAAAATTCTCCGGGTTATTTCAGGTCCCGATGAAAACGACAGTACCACGATAAAAAAGAAAATTGCTGAAATACCGGATTTTACCATAAAAAAGAAGTACCGTTTTGGATTAATAGACAATTGTATGAATGCAAAAGATTTAGATCCGGAAATAAAATCCAGAATAGAGCATATCTGTAGCACGCTGAAAAAATCAGGACATCAGGTTGACAATATTCATATGCCCTATTTAGATAGCATGGTACCTGCATACTATATTCTTACTACGGCCGAAGCATCTTCTAATCTTGCCCGATATGACGGTGTACATTTTGGTTATAGAAGCGATAAAGCAAAAAATATGGATGAAGTCTATAAGTTGTCGCGTACCGAAGGCTTTGGAGATGAAGTAAAAAGAAGAATCATGCTTGGTACTTTTGTTTTAAGTGCCGGATACTACGATGCTTATTATAAAAAAGCCCAGCAAGTCAGGCGTCTGATTAGTGATAAAACCAAAGCCTTGTTCAGTCAATATGATTTCCTTATTGGCCCGGTTGCCTCGGGAACAGCATTCACTATGGGTGAAAAAACGGATGATCCGATTGCCATGTACCTTACTGATATTTTTACCGTTCATGCCAATCTTGCCGGTATTCCGGGCATTTCACTTCCACTTGGAAAACACAGCAATGGAATGCCCTTTGGTTTACAATTGATGAGCGCGGCTTATCAAGAAGATAAACTTTTACTTTGCGCTGCCGGTTTAATGCAGCAATTTCAAATAAAAATCACCGTTGAATGATTAAGATTTGCCGATAATCAGCTATTTAGCAAAAAACAGCTATCTTGAAAAAGATGACAAAAGAATCGATATAATGAAATCAGCCATAACACATATAAATAGAAGCATCTTAATCATACTTATTGTAGTGTCATGCAACTCAAGTGTGCTTTCACAAACAGATATGGATACCGGTAAAATAGAAACCAACGAAAGCATTTTAAATGCGATCGACAGTTTAAGCAATTTATATTTTAATCAAAGCGGATACAAAACTATTGATGAATACCAAAATCGCTATCATTTTGAACTTGGCGAAATACCTCAATATTCCGATTCTGTTTATTATCAAAGGCTTCAACTCATTCCATCGCCTATCAAGTTGGTGTACAATCAAACCGTACAGCAATACATTTATTTATACACCAATAAAAAAAGAACACAGGTAGAACACATGTTAGGACTGTCTGATTATTATTTCCCAATGTTTGAAGCTGCACTGGATAAATACAATTTACCCTTAGAATTAAAATATCTTCCCATAATAGAATCGGCCATGAATCCATTAGCCGTTTCACGGGTAGGTGCAAGCGGTTTGTGGCAATTTATGTACAACACAGCCCGGATGTATGGATTAAAAGTAAACTCCTATGTTGATGAAAGAAGAGATCCCTATCTGGAAACGGATGCAGCAGCACGATTTTTAAAAGATTTGTATGATTTATATGGCGATTGGAGTTTGGTGCTGGCCGCCTATAATAGCGGACCGGGCAATGTCAATAAAGCCATCAGAAGAAGTGGCGGAAAAACAGACTATTGGGAAATTAGAAATTACCTGCCCCGGGAAACCCGTGGATACGTACCGGCATTTATTGCCGCTACCTATGTCATGTCTTATGCCGAAGAGCATAACCTGAGAAAAGTAAGTAATGATTTATTTTTTGTTCAAACCGATACGGTACACATCAACAGAAATCTTGCATTAAGCCGCATTGCAGATTCGATAGATATGCCACTGAATGATTTGATATTTCTAAACCCGGCCCTGAAACGTAAGCAAATTCCTTATAGTACAGCAGCCTATGCCCTGGTGCTTCCTGCCGATAAAATTAGCGCATTTGAAGAGCATAAAACAGGCCTTTACAAAAATACCGTACCGGCCAGTTTTGCCGATAACACCAACGAAACCACCAATAACATTAGCACTAATACTACTGCTGCTTCAACCAGCCAACATAGCTATCATTATTCAAGCCCCAATATTAGCAACAAAACCAAACTGATTTATACCGTAAAATCCGGTGATAATCTGGGATATATATCCGAATGGTACGACTGCAAAGTAAGTGACTTGAAATGGTGGAATAATATAAGAGGCACAAACATAAGAGTAGGGCAAAAACTGACTGTTTATGTAAAAAAAGACCAGGTTGATAAATACAAACGGGTCGATAATCTAAGCTTTGAACAAAAACAAAGTGCCGAATCAAGTTCAAGCTATTCGGGAAGCAGTACTGCCACAAGCCAATCATCAGGGCCCGTAAAATATATGTATTACACCATAAAACCGGGCGATACGCTTTGGGATATTGCCAATAAATATTCAAAAAATACGGTAGAAGATTTGAAACGGATTAATAATATTACCGACTTAAAATCTGTGAAACCCGGAGTAGTCATAAAAATTATAATCTAACAAGATGATGAAGTGGATTCTGCTTAGCCTGACAATAGCCTTGTTTTCTTCAGGATGTGAAGATTACGGGCAAGAAAAACTACCTGCCTCGGGAGGTTCTATCGATGAAGTATTAATCGTATTGAACGATGATCAGGTGCAAACTCCTTTTTCTGATACACTGATTTATTTCTTCATGCAGCCTTACGAAGGAATTCCTCAATATGAACCAAAATTTAAACTCAGGATAAAAAAATACGCTCAATTTAAAGGAGCCGGAGACTTGCTTAACAATTATCGGAATATTATCTTTTGCGCTACATTAGATAATCAGGGACCTGTAAGTAAAGAAATTAAAAACAACCTGAAAGACCAGATCCAAAGAGCATCTTCAGACTCAAGTTTCTTTTTTATTCATAAAAGCAATGTATATGCTAAACCACAATTGTTCATATACCTTTTTGCCCCTGACCGTCATGCACTCATCAATCGTCTGACCTACCAAATAACAGCACTTTTCAACTTAATCAGAAGCCACGAAAACAAAAGAATCAGCGCATCATTATTTGCCGGAGGCGAACAAAAATATTTAGAAGATTCTGTATATACATTTACAAATGTACATCTTCGTATTCCATCAGGATATCTGGCAATAAGCCTTGATAAAAATGCCGCCTGGCTAAAAAAGGAATCTACTTTCAGGGATAAAAAGAATAATGTCCTTAAAGAAATCAAACAAAATATCTTAATCAGGCGATTTGACATTAGCAAAGAAGAAGCTGCAAAAATTGTTTTCGCCTACAAGGATTCGCTCAACAAAGCAATCCCTTATGCCTACCCAATAGCATTGCGCGATTCTGTTGCACAAATGATGGTTAAAGGAACAAGTGATGATTATTCGATGTACACCGACCTGATAAGACCGCTTTGGCAATCTTCAAGCACAATAAATGGTAAATCAATCATCGTTACACGAGGACTTTGGCGGCTCGACAATCCTTTCATGGGAGGCCCTTTTATCAATTATTCTTATTGGGAAGATCAGCAGCATTTAATCATGCTGGATGGATTTATTTATGCGGCAGGATCAGACAAAAAGAAACTGCTTCGCGAAATGGAAGTACTGCTTTCAACAGCACACTAAGCAAAAAAAATCTTATAAAGAAAAAACGCTGTAAAAAGAAAAAGCCATCATCAATCAGATTTATGGTAAAAAAAAGTAGAATTTTGCCAATGGAGATTACTTTTGCTTTGTGAAACAAAAGCAATCACCAATCGAACTGGATGAATTTATTGTTATTGGCGATAGAATACTGATACAGCCAAGAACAACCGACAACCGGACATCGACAGGATTGTATCTGCCACCCGGAGTGCGGGAAAAAGAAGAAATTGGAAGTGGATATATTTTAAAAACGGGACCCGGATATCCTATACCTGCATCGCAAGACGATGAAAACTGGAATCCTACACATGACGCGGTAAAGTATATCCCATTGCAAGTAGAAGCCGGTGATTTAGCTATTTACTTAAAAAAACAGGCTTATGAAATACAATTCAAAAACGAAAAATACCTGATTATTTCTCAATCGGCTGTATTATTGGTTATAAGAGACGAAGGCCTCTTTGAATAAACACAATCAAATAAAATCGTAGCTTCAAAAAAACATAAAAACATGGGTAAATTAATAAGAGATCAGGATGCATTGGATTACCACAGTCAGGGAAGGCCCGGAAAAATTGAAGTAGTACCTACCAAAAGAACCAAATCATCGCGTGATTTAGCATTGGCCTATTCACCGGGTGTAGCCATACCTTGCCTGGAAATTGAAAAAACCCCCATTGATGCCTATAAATACACAGCAAAAGGAAACCTTGTTGGGGTAATATCAAACGGAACGGCTGTACTTGGACTTGGAAATATAGGCCCCCTGGCTGCAAAACCGGTCATGGAAGGCAAAGGTCTTTTATTCAAAATCTTTTCGGATATAGATGTATTTGATATCGAAATAAACAAAAGTAGTGTAGATGAATTTGTTGAAGTAGTCAAAGCACTGGAACCCACATTTGGAGGTATCAATCTGGAAGATATAAAAGCACCCGAATGTTTTGAAATAGAAGCCCGGTTGAAAAAAGAGCTGAATATTCCGGTCATGCACGATGATCAACATGGTACAGCCATCATTACCTCTGCGGCCATGCTAAACGCAGTAGAACTGGCCGGTAAAAAACCTGAAAAATTGAAAGTTGTAGTTTCAGGAGCAGGAGCAGCAGCCATATCCTGTGCAAAACTCTTCTGCTCGCTCGGAGTGAAATCAAGCAACGTAATTATGGTT